>NZ_JBIAVW010000018.1:0-178355 GCF_042894785.1 Streptomyces sp. NPDC001502 | reverse complement strand
TTTCGTTCTGTTCTTGCGTTTCCGACTCTATCAGACTCTTTCGTGTCCGACTTCCTCGGTGCTTTCCAGGTTTTCGCTTTCGCGCTTTCCCTTTCAGCGGTTCCAACCTTACCAGAACATTTCCGTACCGTTTCCGGCTGGGATTTGAATTGGTGGCCGTTGGAGAGGCCTTTCCCTTTCGGGCGGATCAGACTTTATCAGGTCTCCCTGGGTCTTGATTCCCACCCGCCCGCATGACGCGCCCGGACACACGTGTGTGCCGGGGTGCCGTGCGAGGTGGAGACGTAAACGTACTGGAGCGGGGCCCCCGGATGCAAATCCGGTTGCCCCGCTCCCGTTCGGTCGCTACGGCGAGGGTCAGACCTCGACGACGACGGGCAGGATCATCGGGCGGCGGCGGTAGCCGTCCGAGACCCACTTGCCCATCGTGCGGCGGATGAGCTGCTGGATCTGGTGCGGCTCGGCGACGCCGTCGGCCGCGGCGCGGGCGATGGCTTCCTCGATCTTCGGGATAACCGAGGAGAAGGCCGAGTCGTCGATGCCGGAGCCGCGGGCCTGGATGTTCGGGCCGCTGACGATCTTGCCCGTGCTGCTGTCCACCACGACGTAGACCGAGATGATGCCCTCGTCGCCGAGGATCTTGCGGTCCTTGAGGTGGACTTCCGTGACGTCGCCGACCGAGAGGCCGTCCACGTACACGTAGCCGGCCTGGACCTTGCCGGAGATCCGGGCCTTGCCGTCGATCAGGTCGACGACCACGCCGTCCTCGGCGATGACGATGCGGTCCTTCGGGACACCCGTCATGGCACCGAGCTCGGCGTTGGCGCGCAGGTGGCGCCATTCACCGTGGACCGGCATCAGGTTCCGCGGCTTGCAGATGTTGTAGAAGTACAGCAGCTCGCCGGCCGAGGCGTGGCCCGAGACGTGCACCTTGGCGTTGCCCTTGTGCACGACGTTGGCGCCCCAGCGGGTCAGGCCGTTGATCACGCGGTACACCGCGTTCTCGTTGCCCGGGATCAGGGACGACGCCAGGATCACGGTGTCGCCGGGGACGATCCGGATCTGGTGGTCACGGTTGGCCATACGGGACAGGGCCGCCATCGGCTCGCCCTGGGAACCCGTACAGACCAGCACGACCTCGTCGTCCGGCAGGTCGTCGAGGGTCTTGACGTCGACGACGAGACCGGCCGGGACCTTCAGGTAGCCCAGGTCACGGGCGATGCCCATGTTGCGGACCATCGAGCGGCCGACGAAGGCGACCCTGCGGTCGAATTCGTGGGCGGCGTCGAGGATCTGCTGGATGCGGTGCACGTGGCTGGCGAACGACGCCACGATGATCCGCTTCTGGGCACTCGCGAAGACTCCGCGGATGGCGTTGGAGATGTCGCGCTCGGGCGGGACGAAGCCCGGGACCTCGGCGTTCGTGGAGTCGGAGAGAAGGAGGTCGATGCCCTCTTCGCTCAGACGCGCGAAGGCGTGCAGGTCGGTGAGGCGGTTGTCCAGCGGGAGCTGGTCCATCTTGAAGTCGCCGGTGGCCACGACCATGCCGGCGCCGGTGCGGATGGCCACGGCCAGGGCGTCCGGGATGGAGTGGTTGACCGCGATGAACTCGCAGTCGAACGGGCCGAGGGCCTCGCGCTCGCCCTCCTTCACCTCAAGGGTGTAGGGGCGGATGCGGTGCTCCTGGAGCTTCGCCTCGATGAGGGCCAGCGTCAGCTTGGAGCCGATCAGCGGGATGTCCGCCTTCTCCCGGAGGAGGTAGGGAACGGCGCCGATGTGGTCCTCGTGGCCGTGCGTGAGGACGATGCCGTCGATGTCTTCGAGGCGGTCCCGGATGGACGAGAAGTCCGGCAGGATCAGGTCGATGCCCGGCTGCTCCTCTTCGGGGAAGAGGACGCCGCAGTCGACGATCAGCAGACGGCCGTCGTACTCGAAGACGGTCATGTTGCGGCCGATCTCGCCGAGACCACCCAGGGGGGTGACCCTGAGGCCGCCCTTGGGCAGCTTCGGCGGCGGACCGAGTTCCGGATGCGGATGGCTCAAAAGTGTCTCCTCACCACGCACGCCACGTACCCCGGAAGGCACGTGGCGCGCATGTCATTCGTGCACTTGCTGTTGGCTGTTCTGTATTTGTTTGTTCGTTCTTATTCAGTTGTGAAGTCTGTTGTCAGAGCTGTACCCCGCCGGCGGCAAGATCGATCTTGAGCTGGGCCGTCTCTTCGGCGGTCAGCTCGATCAGCGGGAGCCGCAGCGGGCCTGCGGGCAGGCCCTGCAGGTTCAGTGCGCCCTTGGTGGTGATCACACCCTGGGTACGGAACATGCCGGTGAAGATCGGGAGCAGCTTCTGGTGGATCTCGGTCGCCTTCTGGACGTCTCCGTCCAGATGGGCCTCCAGCATGGCGCGCAGCTCGGGGGTGACCACGTGGCTGACCACGGAGACGAATCCGGCCGCGCCGATCGACAGGAGCGGCAGGTTCAGCATGTCGTCGCCCGAGTACCAGGCCAGGCCGCTCTGCGCGATGGCCCAGCTTGCACGGCCGAGGTCGCCCTTGGCGTCCTTGTTGGCAACGATACGGGGGTGCTCGGCCAGCCGGACCAGGGTTTCGGTGTCGATCGGGACACCACTGCGGCCGGGGATGTCGTAGAGCATCACCGGCAGCCCGGTGGCGTCGGCGATCGCCGTGAAGTGCCGGAAGAGGCCCTCCTGCGGCGGCTTGCTGTAGTACGGGGTGACGGCGAGCAGGCCGTGTGCGCCGGTGCGCTCGGCCTGGCGGGCCAGCTCAAGGGTGTGGCGGGTGTCGTTGGTGCCGATGCCTGCGACCACGTGGGCGCGGTCTCCGACGGCTTCGAGCACGGCTCGTACGAGGTCGTTTTTCTCCGCGTCGGTGGTGGTCGGCGACTCACCGGTGGTGCCGTTGATGATCAGGCCGTCGTTGCCTGCGTCCACCAGGTGGACGGCGAGCCGCTGCGCGCCGTCGAGGTCGAGTACGCCATCCGCCGTAAACGGCGTGATCATGGCGGTGAGGACCCGCCCGAAGGGGGTCTGCGGAGTCGAGATCGGAGCCATGGGTAACACGCTACTCGCTGCCATGCTCGCGGTGTCCCCTCGGGGGACGTCAACGGGGTGTTGGACGCCGGCACTGCCTGCTCGGGGGTTCAAGCAGTGCCGGGTCCGTTTGATCAGCCTAGATGAACTTTACGAAACGTCGCAATACGGACACTTAGGACTTGACGCCGTACATCAGTACGCCGCGGGTGTACCGGCCCTTACGGGGCAACGCGACCGTTGCCGTTGTAGGCCGCGTACGTCAGCGGCATGAGCTTCGCCCAGTGCTGCTCCATCTTCTCGCCGACCATCTCGATCTCCCGCTGCGGGAAGGACGGGACCGCCGCGAGCTCGTGCTGCGTACGCAGACCGAGGAAGTGCATCAGCGAGCGCGCGTTGCAGGTGGCGTACATCGAGGAGAAAAGACCGACCGGCAGGACCGAACGGGCAACCTCCCGGGCCACGCCCGCGGCGAGCATCTCGCGGTAGGCCTCGTAGGCCTGCACGTACGAGTCCTCCATGACGCGGCCGGTCAGTTCCTGCTGCGCCTGGGTGCCCTCGACGAAGACGTACTTGCCCGGGCGGCCCTCCTGGACCAGCTTGCGCTCGGCGTCAGGGACGTAGAAGACCGGTTCGAGCTCCCTGTAGCGGCCCGACTCCTCGTTGTACGACCAGCCCACGCGGTGGCGCATGAACTCGCGGAAGACGAAGATCGGGGCGCTGATGAAGAAGGTCATCGAGTTGTGCTCGAACGGGCTGCCGTGGCGGTCGCGCATCAGGTAGTTGATGAGGCCCTTGGAGCGCTCCGGGTCCTTCTGCAGCTCCTCCAGCGACTGCTCGCCGGCCGTGGAGACGCGAGCGGCCCACAGTACGTCGGAGTCGGCGGCGGAGTGCTTCACCAGCTCCACCGTCACGTCACTGCGGAAGCTGGGTTTCAGATCTGAAGCGGCGGTTACGCTCACCGGGGGTCCTTCCAAACGTGCGTCCTGGGGCGCGCCCACTCTACGGCGCCCCTCGCACGGCCTGCGCAGACGCACGCGGCGGGCGAAGGCCGCGTGGGGGCCGTGCAAGGCGTCGTACAGCTGACGCACAGCCATGAATTCTTCCTGATGCCCCGAAATCCGGCACCGATTGACGGGCCCGTACGTCCTACCTAGGAGAACGCACACCCATCCACCCCGAGGAGATGCGCTCTGATGTTCCTCCGGCGCGAACCCGTCCCGTTCGCCTTCGTCTCCGAGGCCGACCGTTTCCGAAGCAACGTCACTCCGCCGCCGCGCGAACGTCTGGGCTGGACCCAGTTGGCCGCCCGTACTCTGGTCGGACTGACCGTGGTTGCGGGGCTCGCCGGCTCACTGCTCCTCGGTATGCCCGCACTGCAGCCGAGCAAGGCGCCGGAGAAGTCGCAGCAGTCGGAGGCGTCCCAGGGGCGGTAGCCTCACGGGCACAGCCCAACCGAACGTGCATGTGAGTGAGGTCCAGCCGTGCCCCTGCCCTTCTTGACGGCCGACGGCGTATCCGATGTGGATGACGACGGCGACGGCGACGAGATCCTGGCCCATGCCGACCAGGACCGCTGGCGTCGGCCCTACCGGCCCGGCCCCTGGCGCGTGGGCATCGGCGCGCTGCTGCTCCTGCTGTCGGCCTTCATGCTGCTGGCCACGATGATCGTCGCCTTCGCGGGCGGCTGGGGCGGGGCCCTCGTCTGCCTGATCGCCGCCCTCGCGGTCGTCGGGTCGGCGGTGCAGACCCTGCGCGTCGGCGTGTGGGTGAGCCCCGCGGGCCTGCGCCGGGTGGGGTTCTTCGTGACTCGCACCACCGCGTGGAGCGAGATCGGCGAGCTCCGTACGGTGCAGCAGCCGGTGCGCTGGCTCGGGCTGCCGAGGACCGTACAGGGGCAGGCGCTGACGATGTCCGCGCAGGGCGGGGCCGAGCCGCCGGTGCTGCTGACCGACCACAACGCCGACTTCCTGTCGCGGACCGAGGCGTTCGACCGGGCCGTCGACACGGTGGGTGCCTGGGCCGACGAGTACCGGCCCGTGGCCGCCTGACCGGCCCGAACCGCCTCCGGAAGCCCGTACGGGGATCAGACCTGTACGGGCTTCTTGTCGTGGAGGGCGATCGCCCGCTGCATCGCCTTGCGCGCCCGCGGGGTGTCCCGGGCGTCGTGGTAGGCGACGGCGAGCCGGAACCAGCTGCGCCAGTCCCCCGGCGCGTCCTCCGTCTCGGCCTTGCGGCGCGCGAAGACCTCGTCGGCGGAGTCCCGCAGGATCCGCCCGTAACCGTCCCGCTCCAGCTCGTCGACGGGCAGCCCGCCCTCGGCCTCCAGCTCGGTCGCGAGGTGGTTGGCCCGCGTGACGAACCGGGTGTTCTGCCAGAGGAACCAGACGCCGATGACCGGCAGGATCAGGACGGCCACCCCGAAGGTGACCGTGAGCAGGGTTCCGTGCTGGATCAGCATCAGGCCCCGGCTGCCGACCAGGACGAAGTAGACCACCAGGACGGTGGCCGTGAGGAAGTACGTGATCTTCGCGCGCATCGTGAAATCAGTCCGTCAGCCCAGGTCGAGGAAGTGTTCCAGGCCGAAGGTGAGGCCCGGGGTCTGCGCCACTCGGCGCACGCCGAGCAGGATGCCCGGCATGAAGCTGCTGTGGTGCAGGGAATCGTGACGGATGGTCAGGGTCTCGCCCTCGCCTCCGAGGAGCACCTCCTGGTGGGCCAGCAGGCCGCGCAGGCGGACGGCGTGCACCGGGACCCCGTCGACGTCCGCGCCGCGCGCGCCGTCGAGGGCGGTGGCGGTGGCGTCGGGCTGGGCGCCGAGGCCGGCCTCGGCGCGGGCTGCCGCGATGAGCTGCGCCGTACGGGTCGCCGTGCCGGAGGGGGCGTCGACCTTGTTGGGGTGGTGCAGCTCGACGACCTCGACGGACTCGAAGTAGCGGGCGGCCTGGGCGGCGAACTTCATGGTGAGGACGGCGCCGATGGAGAAGTTCGGGGCGATGAGCACACCGGTCTCCGGCGAACCGTCGAGCCAGGTGCCCAGCTGCGCGAGGCGGTCCTCGGTCCAGCCGGTGGTACCGACCACTCCGTGGATGCCGTGACGGATGAGGAAGTCCAGGTTCCCCATCACCGATGCCGGGGTGGTCAGCTCGACCGCGACCTGGGCGCCGGCGTCGGCCAGCGTCTCCAGCTTGTCGCCGCGGCCGAGCGCCGCGACCAGTTCCATGTCCTCGGCGGCCTCGACCGCCTTGACGGCCTCGGCGCCGATCCGGCCCTGGGCGCCGAGGACTGCCACGCGCAGCTTGCTCATATTGCTTCCTTACTCACGTACGGAACTAGGGGGTGACTTGCCGATCAGGCCGGATCAGGGAGCGGCGGCCGGTGCCGTATATCGCAAGGCGGACGAGGGAGGCGACGCGGAGCGTCGCCGACCGAGGACAACGCGGCGAGGCGCGGTGCCGGCCACCGCGAGCACGGCATGATCGGCAAGACACCCCCTAAACGACCGCTTCGTCGAGACGGGCGGCCTGCTTCTCCTTCAGCGGGCCGATCACCGCGAGCGAGGGCCGCTGGGCCAGTACATCCTGTGCGACCGAGCGGACGTCGTCGGGGGTCACGGCGGCGATCCGGGCCAGCATGTCGTCGACCGACATCTGGTCGCCCCAGCACAGCTCGCTCTTGCCGATGCGGTTCATGATCGCGCCGGTGTCCTCCAGGCCGAGGACGGTGGATCCGGAGAGCTGGCCGATGGCCCGCTTGATCTCGTCGTCCGCCAGTCCTTCGGTCGCGACCTTGTCGAGCTCGTCGCGGCAGATCCGGAGCACGTCGTGCACCTGGTTGGGGCGGCAGCCCGCGTAGACGCCGAAGAGGCCGGTGTCGGCGAAGCCCGAGGTGTACGAGTACACGCTGTACGCGAGGCCGCGCTTCTCGCGGACCTCCTGGAACAGGCGCGAGGACATGCCGCCGCCGAGGGCGGTGTTCAGCACGCCGAGCGCCCAGCGGCGCTCGTCGGTACGGGCGAGGCCGGGCATGCCGAGGACCACGTGGGCCTGCTCGGTCCTGCGGTTCACCAGGTCGACGCGGCCGGCGGTGCGGATGCGCTTGGTGCCGCTGCGCGGGCCGATCGGCTCGGCGTCGGTGCGGGTCAGCGCGCCGGCCTTCTCGAAGGCGGCGCGGACCTGGCGCACGACCTTGTTGTGGTCGACGTTGCCGGCGGCGGCCACGACCAGGTGCGTCGGGTCGTAGTGCTTCTTGTAGAAGCGGCGGATCCGGTCGGCGCCGAGCGCGTTGATCGTGTCGACGGTGCCGAGGACCGGGCGTCCCAGGGGGGTGTCCCCGTACATGGTCTGCGCGAACAGGTCGTGCACCATGTCGCCCGGGTCGTCCTCGGTCATCGCGATCTCTTCGAGGATGACGCCGCGCTCGGCGTCGACGTCCTCCTCGCGGATCAGCGAGCCGGTGAGCATGTCGCAGACCACGTCGATGGCCAGCGGCAGGTCGGTGTCGAGCACCCGGGCGTAGTAGCAGGTGTACTCCTTCGCCGTGAATGCGTTCATCTCGCCGCCGACCGCGTCGATCGCGGAGGAGATGTCGAGGGCGCTGCGCTGGTGGGTGCCCTTGAAGAGGAGGTGCTCCAGGTAGTGCGTGGCGCCGTTCAGCGTGGGCGTCTCGTCACGGGAGCCGACGTGCGCCCAGATGCCGAAGGTGGCGGAGCGGACGGAGGGCAGCGTCTCGGTGACGATGCGCAGTCCGCCGGGCAGGACCGTGCGCCGGACGGTGCCGATGCCGTTGCTGCCCTTGAGGAGGGTTTGGGTACGGGCGACGGCCCGCCCCTCCGAAGAGGGGCGGGCCGTCACACGGGAACTACGCGACATCACTTGTCGGAGTCGTCCTTGTCAGCGTCGTCACCGGCGGCTTCGCCGTCGATCACGGGGATCAGGGAGAGCTTGCCGCGCTGGTCGATCTCGGCGATCTCCACCTGGACCTTGGTGCCGACCGCGAGCACGTCCTCGACGTTCTCCACGCGCTTGCCACCGGCGAGCTTGCGGATCTGCGAGATGTGCAGCAGGCCGTCCTTGCCGGGCATCAGGGAGACGAAGGCACCGAAGGTGGTGGTCTTGACGACCGTACCCAGGTAGCGCTCGCCGACCTCCGGCATGGTCGGGTTGGCGATCGAGTTGATCGTGGCGCGGGCGGCCTCGGCGGCCGGGCCGTCGGAGGCACCGATGTAGATGGTGCCGTCGTCCTCGATCGTGATCTCGGCGCCGGTGTCCTCCTGGATCTGGTTGATCATCTTGCCCTTGGGGCCGATGACCTCACCGATCTTGTCCACGGGGATCTTGACGGTGATGATCCGCGGGGCGAACGGGGACATCGCGTCCGGCGTGTCGATCGCTTCCATCATCACGTCGAGGATGTGGAGGCGGGCGTCGCGGGCCTGCTTGAGGGCGGCGGCCAGGACGGAGGCCGGGATGCCGTCGAGCTTGGTGTCCAGCTGGAGCGCGGTGACGAACTCCTTGGTGCCGGCGACCTTGAAGTCCATGTCGCCGAACGCGTCCTCCGCACCGAGGATGTCGGTGAGGGCGACGTAGTGGGTCTTGCCGTCGATCTCCTGGGAGATCAGGCCCATGGCGATACCGGCGACGGGGGCCTTGAGGGGCACACCGGCGTTCAGCAGCGACATGGTGGAGGCGCAGACCGAGCCCATGGACGTCGAACCGTTGGAGCCGAGGGCCTCGGACACCTGGCGGATCGCGTAGGGGAACTCCTCGCGGGTCGGGAGGACCGGCACGATCGCGCGCTCGGCGAGCGCGCCGTGGCCGATCTCGCGGCGCTTCGGCGAACCGACGCGGCCGGTCTCACCGACGGAGTACGGCGGGAAGTTGTAGTTGTGCATGTAGCGCTTGCGGGTCACCGGGGAGAGGGTGTCCAGCTGCTGCTCCATGCGGAGCATGTTGAGGGTGGTGACGCCCAGGATCTGGGTCTCGCCACGCTCGAACAGCGCCGAGCCGTGCACGCGCGGGATGGCCTCGACCTCGGCGGCGAGGGTACGGATGTCCGTGAGCCCGCGGCCGTCGATGCGGACCTTGTCCTTGATGACGCGCTCGCGCACCAGGGCCTTGGTCAGGCTGCGGTAGGCGGCGGAGATCTCCTTCTCCCGGCCTTCGAAGGCCGGGAGGAGCTTCTCGGCGGCGATCTCCTTGACGCGGTCCAGCTCGGCCTCGCGGTCCTGCTTGCCCGCGATGGTCAGCGCCTGGGAGAGGTCACCCTTGACGGCGGCCGCGAGGGCCTCGTACACGTCGTCCTGGTAGTCCAGGAAGACCGGGAACTCGCCCTCGGGCTTCGCGGCCTTGGCGGCCAGGTCGGCCTGGGCCTTGCAGAGGACCTTGATGAAGGGCTTCGCGGCGTCGAGGCCGGAGGCCACGACCTCCTCGGTCGGCGCCTCGGCGCCGCCCTTGACGAGGGCGATGGTCTTCTCGGTGGCCTCGGCCTCGACCATCATGATCGCGACGTCGCCGTCCTCCAGGACGCGGCCCGCGACGACCATGTCGAAGACGGCGTCCTCAAGCTCGGTGTGCGTCGGGAAGGCCACCCACTGGCCGCGGATCAGCGCGACGCGGACGCCGCCGATCGGGCCGGAGAAGGGCAGGCCGGCCAGCTGGGTGGACGCGGACGCGGCGTTGATCGCGACGACGTCGTACAGGTGGTCGGGGTTGAGCGCCATGATCGTGGCGACGACCTGGATCTCGTTGCGCAGGCCCTTCTTGAAGGACGGGCGCAGCGGGCGGTCGATCAGGCGGCAGGTGAGGATCGCGTCCTCGGAGGGGCGGCCCTCACGGCGGAAGAAGGAGCCGGGGATCTTGCCGGCCGCGTACTGCCGCTCCTCGACGTCGACCGTCAGGGGGAAGAAGTCGAGCTGGTCCTTGGGCTTCTTCGACGCGGTGGTGGCGGACAGCACCATCGTGTCGTCGTCCAGGTAGGCAACGGCGGAGCCGGCGGCCTGGCGGGCCAGACGGCCCGTCTCGAAGCGGATGGTGCGGGTGCCGAAGGAACCGTTGTCAATGACGGCCTCGGCGTAGTGGGTCTCGTTCTCCACTAGCGTTTTCTCCATTTTCGTCGTCTCCGTCCGCCGCCCGTGTGGCGGTGGACGGTTGCGGAGAAGCGCTCCTGGCGTGCGGGCCGGTCTTCGATCGAAGCATCCGGTTCGTTGCCCCCTGGGGGCATTCCGGGTGCCACTACCGAGGACCGGCGGCGTGGGAGGGCGCTCCTCCTCTTCAGTTGTGCGCGTCTTCCTCAGACGCGCACGTGCGTCCGTTCCAGACTACAAAGGGTCCGGTCCTGTCCGCACGTACAGCAAAGGGAGCGGCCCCCTGATGTGGGAACCGCTCCCTTCACGGCGTGTTACTTGGCGCCGGCCGCACCGCGGCGGATGCCGAGGCGCTCGACCAGCGTACGGAAGCGCTGGATGTCCTTCTTGGCCAGGTACTGCAGCAGGCGGCGACGCTGGCCGACCAGGATCAGCAGACCACGACGGGAGTGGTGGTCGTGCTTGTGCGTCTTGAGGTGCTCGGTCAGGTCCGAGATGCGGCGGGAGAGCATCGCAACCTGGACCTCGGGGGAGCCGGTGTCGCCCTCCTTGGCACCGAACTCGGTGATGATCTGCTTCTTCGTAGCGGCGTCGAGCGGCACGCGTACTCCTCGTTTTAGGTCTTCGTTGCCACCGAGTGCCCCAGGTCTGAGTCTCTGGGGAGCTTCCGTTACTCGGGAGGCGGGGTCCGCTGAGCGCAGTCCACAGACCCTTGGGAGAGGATCCGGGGGACGCGTACACAAACGGCCGTCACACAGCGTACCAGGCTGCCGGGACGCGACGTCTCAGCTGGTGAGAGCGCGGGCCCGGGAGTAAACGTCCAGCACAGCCAGGGTAAGGGGCACGAGGCTGAGCAGGACCGCCGCCTCGGTGAGGTCGAGCAGCCTTCCCCAGAAGGGTGACAGGCCCTTGCGGGGGATGACAAGCGCAATTCCCGCGAGGAGGGCCGCGCCGGCCGCGACGGCGGCGGTCAGCCAGATCGTGCGGAGGTCCAGGCCGCTGTGGTCGTGCTCCCGCAGGAGGGCTTCGAGCAGGTCGGTCGGCGGGTGCAGGGCCATGCCCAGGATCAGCAGCGCGATGGCGACGAGGCCCGCGGTCAGGGCGCAGACCACCTGGGAGGTGTAACGGAAGAGGCGGGCGCGCAGCAGCATGGCGAGGCCGGTGGCGAGCGCCAGCAGGCGGCCCCAGGTGTTCTCGGAGAAGCCGAGGACGGCGGCGGCGCCGACAGCGACGGCGGCGCAGCCGCCGACCAGGCCGAGCAGCATCTCGTGGCCGCGGCGGGCCTGGGCGGCGATGGCCTCGGCGTCGAGCGGGGCGGCGCCCGGCTCGTGCTGGTCGGAGCCGGCCTGCTCACCGTGCGGCTCCGCCTCGTAGCGGTCCGGGGTCTCGTAGTCCTCGGTGGCGCTCTGCGGGGCGCTGTAGCCGATGGGCAGGCGGGCGAAGCGGGCCGAGAGGCCGGGGAGGAAGGCGACGAGGCCGATGGCGACGGGGGCGCAGACGGCGGCGGTGTGGGTGGCGGAGGCCTCGGTGGCGATGGCCACGAAGGTGGCGACGGTTCCGGTGGCGGCGACGAAGGTGGCCGCGACGAAGGGGGCGTCGCCGCTGGGGGTGAGCGCGACCAGAGCGACGGAGGCGATCAGGGCGCAGACGCAGCCGAGCAGGAACTGCAGGCGCCCGGGTCCCTGGCCGACGGCCGGGGCGATGATCCCGGAGCCGGCGATCATCAGGTGCGGGAGGGCGCCGAGGCCGAGCGCGACGGCGGAGAGGCGGTCGCGGTAGACGCGGGCGCGCACTCCGGCGACGGCGGTGAGCAGGATGCCGACGGCGCCCGCGATGATCCCGGGCAGTCCGTGCATGTCGTGGCGCAGCGGATCGGCGTACCAGAGGACGAAGCCCAGCATGACGAGCAGCACGGCGGCGCCGGCCAGGCCCGCGCCGCGCAGCATGTCGTCGCTCCAGCGGTGCCGGTCGCGGACGACGGCGGAGGCGACGGCGTCGGACACGTCGTCGAACACGGCGGGCGGCAGGGACTCGGCGAAGGGGCGCAGGCTCAGCACCTCGCCGTCGAGGACCTGCTGGCCGGCGAGGGTCCGGGCGCCGTCGAGGACGGTGCCGGAGCGGCGTACGAGGTGGAAGCCGGTCGGGGCGCCCACCGGCTGGGTCTGGCCGGTGAGGCGCAGCAGCTCGGGGTAGACGTCGGCGACGGCGATGTCCTCGGGGAGGGCGACGTCGATGCGGCTGTCGGGGGCCACGACGGTGACCCTGCAGAAACCCGTCGTTGCGGCCGTACTCACCTGTGTGACCCCCCTGGTTGACGCTCGCACCGGCGGACGATTCGCGGATGCGCATGCTGCGCGCGCCACCCTACCGGGCTTATGACCGACTGTCGGCAAGTAGGATCACCGTCGCGTGGGGGAGACCCCCTTCGCGCCCGGGACTTGGGGGCGCCGGTTGCGACGTCCCGTCCGTTTTCGAGGGATTGATGCTCCGGTGAGCCAGATCGTCGTCAAACGCCCGCCGCGGTCCCTGCCGCCTGAGGTTCCCGCGGAGGAGCTGCGGCTGGAAGCTCCGCCCGAACTTCCGCGCGGGCAGCAGGAAGGCATGCTGATGCAGCTCCTGCCGATGCTCGGCATGGGCTCCTCCGTCGTCTTCTTCTTCATGCCGGGCGCGGCCCCCTTCATGCGCATCATGGGTGTGCTGATGCTGGTGTCGACGGTGGCCATGGTGGTCGCGCAGTTGGTGCGCCACCGGCGTGGTGCGCAGGGGCAAATGGCCGATGTGCGCCGGGACTACCTCAAATATCTCGCGCAGACGCGTCGTCAGGTACGCCGGACCGCGCGGGCGCAGCGCGACGCGCAGTTGTATCTGCACCCGGCCCCCGAGCAGTTGTGGTCGGTGGTGGCGGAGGGCTCGCGGCTGTGGGAGCGGCGGGTCGGCGACCAGGACTTCGGGCAGGCCCGGGTCGGGCTGGGCGCGCAGCGCCTGGCGACCCCGCTGGTGGCGCCGGACACCGCGCCGGTGGACGAGCTGGAGCCGCTGACCGCGGGCGCGATGCAGCGGTTCCTGAAGGTGCACTCCTCGCTGGACGGGCTGCCGATGGCGCTGTCGATCCGCGCCTTCTACCACGTGACGGTGTCCGGGGAGCCGGAGTCCGCGCGCAGTACGGCGCGGGCGATGGTGGCGCAGCTGGCGACGCTGCACTCCCCCGAGGACCTGATGGTGGCCGTGGTGGCGGCGCCGGGTGCGGTGCCCGCGTGGGACTGGACGAAGTGGCTGCCGCACACGCAGGTCCCGGGGCAGGTCGACGGGGCCGGTACGAAGCGGCTGTTCGGCGATGACCTGGTCGAGCTGGAGGGGCTGCTGGCCTCCCGGCTGGAGGGCCGGCCGCGGTTCAGCCGCGAGGTGTCCCCGGTGCTGGACCAGCCGCACCTGGTGGTCGTGCTGGACGGTGGCATGGTGCCGCCGGACTCGGTGTTCGCCGCGGCCGAGGGCCTGCAGGGCGTCACCATCGTCGAGGTGGTCGCGGGCGAGCTGGACGAGCCGCGCGGCGGGCTGTCGGTCGTGGTGCGGCCGGGCCGGCTGCGTCTGGAGTCGGGCGCGGGGGTCGCGTACGAGGGCGTGCCGGACACGCTGTCGCTGCCCGCGGCGGAGGCGCTGGCCCGGCAGCTGGCGCCGATGCGCACGGGCGGCGGGGACGACGACGAGCCGCTGCTGGCCAATCTGGACTTCACCGACCTGCTGAACCTGGGCGACGCGGCCGCGGTCGACGTGGCGCGGACGTGGCGGCCGAGGTCGGCCGGTGAGCGGCTGCGCGTGCCGATCGGTGTCGGTGAGGACGGCGCCCCGGTGATGCTGGACCTGAAGGAGGCCGCGCAGGAGGGCATGGGTCCGCACGGTCTGTGTGTGGGCGCGACCGGTTCCGGCAAGTCGGAGCTGCTGCGCACGCTGGTGCTGGGTCTGGCGGTCACGCACACCTCGGAGACCCTGAACTTCGTACTCGCCGACTTCAAGGGTGGTGCGACCTTCACGGGTATGGGGCAGATGCCGCACGTCGCGGCGGTGATCACCAACCTGGCCGACGACCTCACGCTCGTGGACCGCATGGGCGACTCGATCCGCGGTGAGCTGCAGCGCCGTCAGGAGCTGCTGCGTTCGGCGGGCAACTACGCGAACATCCACGACTACGAGAAGGCCCGCGCTGCGGGTGCCCCGCTGGAGCCGCTGGCCTCGCTGGTGCTGGTCATCGACGAGTTCAGCGAGCTGCTGACGGCGAAGCCGGACTTCATCGACATGTTCATCCAGATCGGCCGCATCGGCCGTTCGCTGGGTGTGCACCTGCTGCTGGCCTCGCAGCGCCTGGAGGAGGGCAAGCTGCGCGGTCTGGACACGTACCTGTCGTACCGGATCGGTCTGCGGACCTTCTCGGCGTCGGAGTCGCGGACCGCGATCGGTGTGCCGGACGCCTATCACCTGCCGTCGGTGCCCGGTTCGGGCTATCTGAAGTTCGGTACGGACGAGATGACCCGCTTCAAGGCGGCGTACGTCTCGGGCACCTACCGCTCGGGCGGGCCGGACCTGTCGGTGGGGCAGTTCCCGGTGGAGCGGCGGCCCGCGCTGTTCACGGCGGCTCCGGTGCCGGTGGTGTACGCGGCCCCGGATCCGGCGTACCTGGCGGCGCAGTCGGTACGCGAGGACGACGCGCTGGCGGACACGGTGCTGGACGTGATCGTGAGCCGGCTGGAGGGTCAGGGGGTGCCGGCGCACCAGGTGTGGCTGCCGCCGCTCGACCAGGCGCCGCCGCTGGACCAGCTGCTGCCGGCGCTGGCGCCGAGCCCGGAGCGCGGGCTGCACGCGGACGGGTACACGCGGCCCGGTGGGCTCGTGGTCCCGCTCGGCCTCATCGACAAGCCGTTCGAGCAGCGGCGCGAGGTGCTGTACCGGGACTTCTCGGGTGCGGCGGGCCACCTGATGGTGGTCGGCGGTCCGCAGTCGGGCAAGTCGACGCTGATGCGGACCCTGATCGCCTCGTTCGCGCTCACCCACACCCCGCGCGAGGTGCAGTTCTACGGGCTGGACTTCGGCGGTGGCAGCCTGTCGTCGGTCGCCGAGCTGCCGCACGTGGGCGGGATCGCCTCGCGCCTGGACCCGGAGCGGGTCCGGCGTACGGTCGCGGAGGTGGGGGGCATCCTCAACCGCCGCGAGGAGTTCTTCCGCTCGAACAACATCGACTCGATCGGCACGTACCGGCGTCGGCGGGCGGCCGGTGACCTGCCCCAGGAGCCGTGGGGCGACGTGTTCCTGATCGTCGACGGCTGGGGCAACTTCCGGGGCGAGTACGAGGGCCTGGAGCAGATCGTCACGGACATCGCCTCCCGTGGTCTGGGCTACGGCATCCACGTGGTGATCACCGCGGCGCGGTACATGGAGGTGCGGGCCGCGCTCAAGGACCAGATGCTCAGCCGCCTGGAGCTGCGGCTCGGCGACACGATGGACTCCGAGTTCGACCGCAAGGTCGCGGCGAACGTCCCCACGGGGATGCCCGGCCGCGGCCAGGTCGCGGAGAAGCTGCACTTCCTCGGCGCGCTGCCGCGGATCGACGGCTCGCACGAGGCGGCCGACCTGTCGGAGGCGACGGCCTCCTTCGTGGCCGCGGTGAAGCAGAACTGGGCGGGTCAGGCGGCTCCCGGCGTACGGCTGCTGCCGCGGCTGCTCCGCTCCGACCAGCTGCCCAAGGGCGGGGAGTACCCCGGCCGCGGGATCGCGATCGGCATCGACGAGACCGCCCTGGAGCCGGTGTTCGTCGACTTCGAGTCCGACCCCTTCCTCCTCGTCTTCGGTGAGAGCGAGTCGGGCAAGACGAACCTGCTGCGGCTCATCGCCAAGCAGATCTCCGAGCGGTACACGCCGGACCAGGCGCGTCTGGTCGTCGGCGACTACCGGCGGAGCCTGCTCGGGGCGCTGCCGGAGGAGCACCTGCTGGAGTACGCGCCGATGGCGAGCTCCCTGCAGATGCACATGGAGGCGCTGGGCGGGGTGTTCTCGCGGCGGCAGCCGCCGACCGACGTCACGCCGCAGCAGCTGCGCGACCGCAGCTGGTGGACGGGCCCGGACGTGTTCATCATCATCGACGACTTCGACCTGGTCTCGACGAGTCAGGGCAATCCGCTGGCGCAGCTGGTGGAGTTCCTGCCCTTCGCCCGTGACACGGGTGTCCGCTTCATCATCGCGCGCAACTCGGCGGGTGCGTCGCGTTCGCTGTACGAGCCGTTCATGCAGCGGATCAAGGAGCTGGGCGCGCAGGGCGTCGTCCTGTCCGGCGACCCCTCCGAGGGCGATCTGATCGGCAACGTGCGGCCGCGTCCGATGCCGCCGGGCCGGGCCAGCTTCATGTCGCGCAAGCGGGGGACGTCGCTGGTCCAGCTCGGCCGGATGCCGGGCGATATCTGAGGCGTTCCCCCGGTGGCCGGCGGCGACGCCGGTCACCGGGGGAACGGGGAAACCTGTCCCGGCCGGTGGCGCAGCCCCGATAATCGGCGGTGAAGACCGCGTCACCGAGGGAAAGGCCGCCCATGGGCACCCAGCAGGAGAAGGACGAGCTGTACGCGCTCGACATCAGCGGTGTGGAGTGGGAGGGGCCGCCCGGGACCAGCCCGGACGAGGAGCGGGTCGAGATCGCCCGGCTCCCCGAGGGCGCGGTGGCCATGCGGTCCTCGCTGGACCGGGACACGGTGCTGCGGTACACGGCCGCCGAGTGGGAGGCCTTCGTACTCGGTGCCAGGGACGGCGAGTTCGACCTCGACCGCGACCGGCCCTAGCGGAACCCGAGCGGTTCGGAACACACGCGAAGGGGCGCGCCCGGTGCGGGCGCGCCCCTTCGGCACGTGCGGACCGACGTGGGTACCGGGCTCAGTAGGCCTCGGTGAACAGGCGCGAGGCCTTCAGGTCGGTGGCGCGGTAGTCGCCCTTGCCGCGCTCGATGAGCTTGGCCATCTTCTCCAGCTCCGTGTTCATGACGTCGGCCTTGCCGCGGTACTTGGTCTGGAGGTTGACGTACTCGCCGTGCGCCTCACCGTCCCAGGTGTCCGTGACGACCTTCAGGGCCTGCTCCATCTCGGCCAGGTCCTTGATGATGTTCCCGGAGACGATGCGGATGCGGTCCGCCATCTGCTGAACGGTCTCATACCGGACCCGGGTGTGCCCGTCGTTACCCGACATGTTCTTCTCCTTCTCGCTGCTACCGGCTGGAATGCGGCGTGTTCTCAGACGCCCTCAAGGCCCGAACGGGGGGTGTTGCCGCCGCCGGACGCCTGGATCGCCTTGAACGCGTCACGCACCTCTTGGTCCTGCGCGTTGCTGAGGTTCTTGGTCTGCGCCACCGCGTTGTGCAGGACGCCGAGCAGCCGGCGAATCTCGTCGTGGCTGTCGTTGAGGGTCAGCTGGGCGGCGGCGAAGCCGCCGGCACCCACACCGGTCCAGCCCGCGCTCACGGTGGCCAGGATGTCGGCCAGCTCGCGAGCCTGCTTGGTGACGGCGTTGGCCGTCTGCTCGATCTTGTTCTTCGCCTGGACGACCGGATCGTCTGCAAGTCCGAAGGTGTTCGTGCTCATCGAAGCTCCTCACTTCTCAATTCGCCGGCAGAACCGGCGGATTGCGCAGCGGAGCGGACGTGCCTGGCGCGGAAATTGAGCCACGCGCCCCGGGCGGTCCCCCTCCGCTTCACGCGATCCCCCGATCACACTCGTGAAGCCTGGTGTCACTCTAGCCAGTTCATCTGACAGCCCCAACACCAGTAGGGCGCTTCCGTAGATGAACTGTGACCGTTCACTGCAAACGGCGCTTTCGGCTGCGGGCGTCCCGGACGACCGTCGCGGTACCGGCGATGACGGCGATCAGAACCGCACCGATGCCGAGAGCGTACGTGCCGAACCGCTCCTCGCGCTCCTGGGCCGTCTCCGTGAGTCGCATCGGCGCCGCCTCCGGGGCGGCCGCCGGGGGCGGGCCGGGGTCGGGGACCGGGGCCTTGGGGCCCTGCTGGTCGTGGGAGAGCGCGCGCACCGGGTCGATGATGCCCCAACCCACGTAGTCGTCACGGCCGTTGACCGCGCGTTCGGCGGTGTTCTGGATCTGCCAGACGATCTGCTGCCCGGACCAGTCCGGATGCTTGGCACGCAGCAGGGCGGCGACGCCGGCGACGTACGGCGCGGAGAAACTGGTGCCGTTGTCGATGCACTGGCCGAAGCCGGGGACGGTGGAGACCATGTCGACGCCGGGCGCCGCCACCCCGATGAAGTCGCCGGGCTGGGAGAACCCGGCCCGCTCGTTGTTGCGGTCCGAGGCTCCCACGGCGAGCACGCCGGGGAAGGCCGCCGGGTAGGTCTTGCGCTTCTGGCCGCTCATGCCGTCGTTGCCCGCCGAGGCCACCACCACGACGTTGGCGGCTATGGCCTTCTGGACCGACTTGCCGAGATCGGAGTCGGCGGACAGCTGCGCGTCGGTGTCCTGGGAGATGTTGATCACTTGGGCGCCTTTGGCCACCGCGTGGTCGATGGCCTGGCTCAGGTTCGAGGCGTTGCCCTTGCCCTGCCCGTCGTTCTGCCGGATCGGGATGATCGTGGACTCCGGGGCCAGGCCGACGAAGCCGGTGCCCTGCTGGGGGCGGGCCGCGATCAGCCCGGCGACCTTGGTGCCGTGGCCGATGGTGTCGATCGTGCCGTCGCCGCCCTTGGGGTCGACGAAGTCCTTGCCGGCTCCCGTGTCGATGGCCGCGCTGAGCTGCGGGTTCGCCCGGTCCACGCCGGTGTCGATGACCGCGACGCGGACGCTGTTGTTGCTCTTGTCCTTGCCCTTGGTCTGCGCCCAGAGCTCGTCGAGCAGCAGCCGCTGGAGGGCCCAGGGCCGGTCCTCGATCTGCTTCTTCATCGGGAAGGTGCACTCCCCCGCTCCGTCGAGGCGCAGGGTGTACGGGAGCTGGGGCGCGGCGGCCGCGGCGGCGGCCGTGCCCGTGCCGCCCGAGGCCAGGGTGAGGGCGAAGGCGGCGGCCAGGAGGGTCCGCCGGGGCGCGCGGGTCTGGGTCATCGGCGGCTTCCTCACGAACCCTGGGGCTGACGGGCGGAGTTGGTGTTCAGGCGCGGCCCCTTGGAGAGGAACTCCGACCAGGCGATGGGAACCATGGCCGGGTTGACGCTGCCGTAGCCGAGCCGGACCTGCGCCTGGCTGGCCTCGGGGCGGCCGTCCGTGCCGGCCTTCGACTGGTCGGGGGCGCCGATCTTCGACTCTTCGGCGTCGCTGTCGCCGTTGGCCTGGACGGCGTACCGCAGACCGGTGTCGGTGACCAGGAAGAGGGAGCCGCCGGCCGTGGTCTGCTTGCCCTGGACCTGGGTGTACAGCAGACCCGAGCCGGGGGTGACGTACGCGCTGGTCCCGCTGGCGGTGATGTCGATCGGGAAGCCGGTGCCGGCCCACGTGCTCAGGGTCTGGTTGCCCTGGGCGTCGACCGAGCGCAGGACGCTGCAGACCGTGTCGCGGTTGTTGTCCCCGCCGGACTGGGCGCCGGCGGGCGGCGTCGTCTGGTTGATCCGTTCGGTCTTCTTCTGGGGCCACTTGACGTCGGCGGCGAACGGGGCGGCGTCCGGGTTGATCGACTGGAGGTCGATCTCGCGGGGCTTGCCGTGCATGTTGAGGCCGTCGGTCGCGGGAGCCGAGATGAGCAGCCAGGCGACGAAGTCGGAGACCGGTGCGACCTTCCCGGGCAGCACCACGTAGTGCTGTGCGCCGGAGCCGGTCTGCGCCTTGAGCACCATCCCGACCTTGTTGTCGGCGGTGCCCAGACCCTTCACGCCGGCGTCGGTACCGGCCTTGCCGGGCAGCGGCGGGAAGGACAGGTCGTCGCCGGAGTTGAGGGTCCCCAGCCATTCCGGGCTGACCTGCTGCGGGGTGGCGCCGGTGCCGACGAGCGCGTTGGTCATCGTCCCGGCCGCCGGGGTGCCCTCCGGGAACTTGTACTTCGTCCCGGCCGCGTCGACCAGGTAGCGCTCCTGGCCCGCGGCCGTGCTCTGCACGTACAGCGACTGGGTGTCGGTGAGCCTGCGGGCGTCGTCCGTCTTGACCGCCTCGCGGTCGGCGAGCACGAAGGTGGCGGTCTGCACGCCCCGGCCGTTGCCGCCCGGCTGCTGGCAGACGGCCCAGCGCTTGGCCTTGCCCGCGTCCTCCTTGGAGGGGAGCCGGTCGGGGGCGTACGGGATGCCGATGATGGGGCCGCGCGGCGGGTTGCCCGCGTCCAGGACCTTGTCCTGGACCTGGATCACCTTGAACTTCGCCGGATCCAGGAGGAGTCGGGCGGACGCGAGGTTCAGCACCGGGTGCAGCCGGGTCTGGTCCTTGCCGCCCACCTTCGTCGTCAGGACCACGTACCGGGTCGTCGAGTCCTTGCCGACGATGACACTGGTCCCCGGTTCCGCCCAGCCCTTGGGGGCCGTCGGCTTGAACATGCCCCAGGCGCCGAATCCGGCGAGCACGAGCGCGCCGACGATCAGCCCGGGAAGGACCGCGCGCAGCGGACGCGGCGCGCCTTCCTCGGTGCCCGTGGCGGATGGCTGGAGGAACGCGGCCACCGTGCGCCGCTTCGCAAAGGTGTACGCGTTGAGCTCATCACGTCGTGATGCCATGACCGCCTGTATCTCCCCGCACGGCCCGGCCGGTGAGTACGGTCCCCGGGCCTCGATTGTCGGACCGGGCACCTACTATGCCTCTTGACGGACGGTATGAAGGGGCCGGGTAGGGTGAGGCTGCCGCCCAGCCCCTTCCGCACCGGGTCGATCAGGGCTTGTTGGGGTGGATTGGGGAGATTCCGGGGTCGTGCGGCAGGTGTCGCGCAGCGCCGGGACTCATGGGGTCTGGCCCCGGAGAGGGGAAGTGCGCGAGTGATGGCCACCGCGACGGAGCAGCAGACCGGCGCACCCGCACCGGCACGTGTCGGGGTGACGCCGCATCCGAAGTCGAGCCCCGGCCGCTTCGGTCCGTTCCGACTGCAACAGCTCGTGCTCCTCCAAGTCGCGGCAGCCGCCCTGCTGGTGGCCTGGGTGGTCGAGCCGCTGTTGCTGGTTCCCACCGGTGTCCTGGCGCTCGTGCTGGTGGTGCTCGCGGTCGTACGCCGCCACCAGCGCTCCCTGCCGGAGTGGATCGGCGGCGCGCTCGCGCTGCGTTCACGCCGGCGCCGGGCCGCCTCCTTCGACGTGCCCGCGGGCACGGAGCCGGGGCTCGCCCCGCTGGTCGAGGCCGATCCGGCGCTGCGCACCCTCACCTTCAGCGACCGCGACCGGCGTCCGGTCGGGATGATCGGCGACGGGACCTTCCTGACCGCGGTCGTCCAGGTGGACACGGACGCCACCGCGCTGCGGCCCGACCGGGCGACGCGGCCGCTGCCGCTGGCCGTCGTACGGGACATCCTCGAAGTGGACGGCATCCGGCTGGAGTCCGCGCAGCTCGTGCAGCACACCCAGCCGGCGCCGGCCCCGCACCTGCCCGCGCAGTCGATGGCGACCCGCAACTACGCGCCGCTGCAGGCCCGGACGGGCACCCCGGCGGTCCGGCTGACGTGGATCGCCCTCAAGCTCGACCCGGAGCTGTGCCCGGAGGCCGTCACCGCGCGCGGCGGCGGGCTGACCGGTGCGCAGCGCTGCCTGGTGCGTGCGGCGGACCAGCTCGCGAGCCGGCTGGCCGGGGCCGGGTTCACGGCCACGGTGCTGACCGAGCAGGAGCTGACGGCGGCGCTGGCCACCTCCTCGTGCGCGAACCCGATGGCGATCACCCAGGCCGGGCGGTCGAACAGCACCGGGCGGCGGACCGAGGAGACCTCGCGCACCTGGCGCTGCGACGACCGGCGGCACACGACGTACTGGATAGGCCGCTGGCCGCAGTTGGGCGGTGCCGGTGCGGCGGCGCTGCCGCAGTTCGTGGCGCTCCTCACCTCGCTGCCGACGCTCGCGACGAACTTCAGCCTGACGATGGCCCCGGCGGAGCGACAGGGCGTCACCTTGAGCGGACACGTACGGGTGACGGGGCGCAGCGACGAGGAACTGGTCGCGGCACGCCGGGAGTTGGAGAGGACGGCGCGCGGCGTGAAGACCGGGCTGGTGCGGCTCGACCGTGAACAGGTGCCGGGGCTGCTGGCTTCGCTGCCGCTGGGAGGGGCGCGATGAGGGGTGGATTCGGGCTGGTCGGCCCGCGTCGGGAGCGGCACGTGGTGCCCGCGGCGGACCTGGACGTGCTGGCACTGCCCGTCGGGGACGACGGTGTCGTCATCGGCGTGGACGCCGAGGGCCGGCCGGCGGTGCTCGGCATCAACCGGCCGACGCCGTACGAGGTGACGCTGATCGGCGGCCTGTGGACAGCACAGGTGCTGGCGCTGCGCGCGGCGGCCACGGGGGCGCGCGTGGCGGTGGAGACCGGGCGCGGTCAGGTGTGGTCGGGGCTGGCCCAGGCGGCGGGCGGCGGCCAGCAGTGCGTGACCCTGCACGAGGTGGGCCGGATACCGCCGCAGGGCGCCTCGGCGGGCAGCCCGGTGCTGGTGATCCGCGACTGCGGGATGCGGCCGCCGCGCGGGCGCGTGGTGGCCGGGCCGTGGCAGTCGGTGCTGACCCTGCTGCCGTACCTGAGCCCGACGGCGCCGCGCCTGCTCCAGCAGTCGTCGCTGGTGGGGGTGCAGCGGGTGTCCCCGGACGAGGCGGAGCAGATCGGCCGCCTGATGCGGCTCCCGAGGCAGGCGGTGGACTCCCTGCCGACGCTGGGCGACGGGGTGACCCTGTGGTGCACGCCGCGGGACCGGCAGTTCGTGATGACCCAGGGGACGGACGCGGAGACGGGCCTGCTGGGCGGGGCCCGGCGCATCGACTGACCCGGCTCCCCGAGGGGGGCGGACAGTGGTGTCGGGGCGCGATTAGGGTGGGTCCGGGCGCGGCGAGGTGGGCGCCGGACCGGTGTTCGACAGACCAGGAGGACCAGTGAGCGGCGATCGGAACGAGAGGCGCGGCGGGACGTGGGACGTCCCGACGGACGATCAGTCCGACGCGGAGCCCGAGGTGACGGGCGAGTTCACCATCGACTACACCCCGCCTGCCTGGTACATGCAGGGCGGGGCCCCGGCCGCGCAGGTACCGGGCCTCCCCGAGGGCAGCGGCTTCGAGCCCCACCGCCCGTCGGAGCTGGAATCACCCTCGACGATGCGGATCGCTCCGCCGGCTCCGCGGACGCCCTCCGACGGCGCGGGCCTGCCGGTTCCGTTCCCGCCCGCTCCCGCGGCCCCGGCCGACCCGGCCCCGGCGTACCAGGCTCCTGCACTGCCGTACTCGACCCCGACCCCGGCGCCCGCCCCGACATCCGCGCCCGCCCCGGCACCGGCACCGGCACCGGTCGAGCCTGCGGGTCCGGCTCCCGTCGAGTCGGCCCTGCCGTACGCGACCCCGGCTCCGGCTCCCGCCCCGATCGAGCCTCCGGCCCCTGCTCCGGCTCCGGCTCCGGCTCCGGTCGAGGCGCCGGCTCCTGCTCCTGCTCCTGCTCCTGCTCCTGCTCCGGTCGAGGCTCCGGCTCCCGTCGAGGAGGCCCCGCGCGCGCTCGAAGCCCCGGCCCCGGTCACGCCGTTCCCGGTGCCGGCACCGGCGCCGGTCGTCGGCGTGCCCGCGCCTGCGCCCGCGGCCGAGGAGGTCGCTCCGGAGCCGGCTCCCGTCGACACCCCGCCCGTCGTGACGCCGTTCCCGGCCCTGCCGCCCGTCGACGTGGTCACGCCGTACCCGGCCCTGCCCTCGGTCCCCGTCGCGGAGCCGGTCGCCGAACCGGTGGCGGAGGTTCAGCCCGCGCCCTGGGCCGGACCGCGGGACACTCCCGCCGAGGGGACGCCCGTACTGCCGTCCGCCGAGCAGCCCGCAGCGGTACCGGCGCCTGCGCCGGTCGGCCCCGCGGACGCGCCGCCGGCCGTCGTGGAGACCCCGTTCGGGGGACCCGTCGACGAACTGCCGTCGCCGCCGCCCGCGTTCGGGACCCCGGACGCCTACCCGTTCCCGCCGCCGGCTCCCGCGCCGCCTCAGCCCCAGCAGCCCCAGCAGCCCCAGCACTACGACCCGCGCACCGCCGGGCAGTGGTCGGCCGGGCCCGGGCAGCAGCAACCCCCGCAGCACCAGCCGCAGCCGCACGACCCGCGCTACTCGGCCGGCCAGACCGGCGGAGGGGCGCCGCTCGGCTACACCGCCGCCGTCGAGCTGTCGTCCGACCGCCTGCTGCGCAACAAGCAGAAGCCCAAGAACAACAACAACGGCGTCGGCGGCCGGTTCCGCTTCGGCGGCAAGGCGGCCGAGGCGGAGCGCCAGCGCAAGCTGGAGCTGATCCGCACCCCGGTCATGTCCTGCTACCGCATCGCCGTCATCAGCCTCAAGGGCGGCGTCGGCAAGACCACGACCACCACCGCCCTCGGCGCCACCCTCGCCACCGAGCGCCAGGACAAGATCCTGGCCATCGACGCGAACCCCGACGCCGGTACCCTCGGCCGCCGGGTCCGCCGCGAGACCGGTGCCACCATCCGGGACCTGGTCCAGGCGATCCCGTACCTGAACTCGTACATGGACATCCGCCGGTTCACCTCGCAGGCGCCCTCCGGTCTGGAGATCATCGCCAACGACGTGGACCCGGCCGTCTCCACGACCTTCAACGACGAGGACTACCGCCGCGTCATCGAGACGCTGGGCCGCCAGTACCCGATCATCCTCACCGACTCGGGCACCGGCCTCCTCTACTCCGCCATGCGCGGCGTCCTGGACCTGGCCGATCAGCTGATCATCATCTCGACCCCGTCCGTGGACGGCGCCAGCAGCGCCAGCACCACCCTCGACTGGCTCTCCGCGCACGGGTACGCCGACCTCGTCTCGCGCTCCCTCACCGTCATCTCGGGGGTCCGCGAGACCAGCAAGATGATCAAGATCGAGGACATCGTGCAGCACTTCGAGACCCGCTGCCGCGGTGTCGTCGTGGTGCCGTTCGACGAGCACCTCGCGGCCGGCGCCGAGGTCGATCTCGACATGATGCGGCCCAAGACGCGCGAGGCGTACTTCAACCTCTCCGCGCTCGTGGCCGAGGACTTCCTGCGAGCCCAGCAGCAGGCCCCGCAGGGACACTGGGGTGCGCCGCAGCAGCCCCAGGCTCCTCAGCAGCCCTACGGGCAGCAGCCCCCTCAGCAGCCGCAGCCGCAGCCGCAGCCGTACGGTCAGCCCCAGGGCCAGCCCCCGTACCAGCAGCCGCCGCAGCCCCAACAGCCGCAGCCCTACGGCCAGCCGTACCCGCAGCCCGGACAGCCCTGGCAGCAGCCCCAGGCCCCGCAGCAGCAGCCGCCCCAGCCCCAGCAGCCCCCGCGCGACCCGCGCCTCGGCTGACCGTCCGCACAGCGAAGGGCCCGTACCACCCCGGGGGTGGTACGGGCCCTTCCGTTTCGTTCGTCAGCGCTTCATGTCGTACGTGTCCGTCAGCACCCGCGCCCGCTTCACGTCGTCCGCGATCGCTTCCAGCAGCCCGTCCAGCGACTCGAACTTCGCCATCCCCCGCACGTACGCGAGGAAGTCGACGGCGACGTGCATCCCGTACAGGTCCAGCCCCACGCGGTCGATCGCGTACGCCTCCACGGTCCGCTCGGTCGCGTCGAACTGCACGTTCGTCCCCACCGAGATCGCCGCGGGCATCCGCTCGCCGTCCGCCGTCAGCCAGCCCGCGTAGACCCCGTCCGCCGGGATCGCGGTGTGCGGCTGCGTCTCGACGTTCGCCGTCGGGTAGCCGAGCTCGCGCCCGCGCTGCGCGCCGCGCACCACCACGCCCTCGACGCGGTGCGGACGCCCCAGGATCTCGGCCGCGCCGTCCATGTCGCCCTCCGAGACCAGCCTGCGTGCCAGTGTCGAGGAGAACGGCACCCCGCCGCCCGCCTCGCCCCGCTCGACCAGGTCCACGACGTCCACCCGGTAGTCGTAGGTGGAGCCCAGCTCGCGCAGGAAGTCGACGTTCCCCGCGGCCCGGTGGCCGAAGCGGAAGTTCGGGCCCTCGATGACGGCACGCGCGTGCAGCTTGTCGACGAGGACCTTCACGATGAAGTCGGCCGGGGACAGCTGGGAGAACTCCGCCGTGAACGGCAGGATCAGCAGCGCGTCCACGCCCAGCCCGGCCATCAGCTCGGCGCGCCGGTCGTACGGGGCCAGGATCGGGGGGTGGCTGCCGGGGCGGACCACCTCGCTCGGGTGCGGGTCGAAGGTGACCACCACGGAGGGGACGCCGAGCTCGCGCGCCGTGGCCACGGCCCGCCCGATGATCAGCTGATGTCCCCGGTGCACGCCGTCGTAGGAGCCGATGGTGACGACGCTGCGTCCCCAGTCCTGGGGGATGTCCTCCAAGCCACGCCAGCGCTGCACTGTGACCGCTCCTCGCCCGAACCCGTTTAGTCCTTGAACTGATTGCCGATTGCAGGTCTAAGACTGCCATGCCGGTGGCCGGTGCCCCGCATCGGCATCTGACTGGGTACGCGGCCGTGTCTGTCGTCACGTCACATCCGCGGCCGCCCTGCTCAGGGTCTCCACCGTCCGCCGGGCGCTCGGCCCGAGCAGGGCCGCCGCCTCCGCCTCCGCCGTCGCCAGCCAGCGGGCCACCAGCGCCCCGAAGACCGGTTCGGCCCGGGCCAGCTCCACCGTCCGCCGTTCGAAGACCGCCGCCCCGCCAGGGGCCCGCAGCAGCTGCCGCCCGGTACGCCGCAGCAGCTCCCGCGTACGGTCCTCCGCGCGCCCGGCGGCCTTCGCCGCGAGGGCCCCGAGGAACGCGTCGAGCACGCCCGGATCGGCCTCCTCGCGCAGCAGGGTGTCGGCCAGCTCCCCCCGCAGCGGGTGCGAGGCCGCCCCGCCCGGTGCGGCCAGTACGGCGGCCAGCTCCGCCCGCACCCCGGCCGGGGCGGCGCGGAGCAGGCCCAGGACCAGGGGCCGTACCACCGAGGCGGCGGCCGGGCCCTGGTCGAGCCGCCGGTCCACGAAGAAGGCGGCGTGCGGCGCGTCACCGGGGCTGCGCGCGAGGTGCTCCCGTACGAGCTCGGCCGCGCGCCGGGCCAGCCCCGGCGTGGTCAGCGCGGCCAGGGCCCGCACCACCTCCCCGTCGGCCCGGGCGCGCAGGGCGGCGAACACCTCGTCCGGATCGGGCAGTACGGGCAGGGCCGCGACCAGCGCCGCCGCGGGCAGCCTGGAGCCGAACTCGGGATCGCGGAAGCAGGCGAGGGCGTCGGGCAGGTAGCGGCCGCGCACCTGCGGGTCGCGGAGCAGGATCGCGAGGGCGCTGCCGTGCAGGGTCGCGTCGGCCGGGCGGGCGAGCAGTGCCTGGGCGGCGTAGCGCAGCAGCTCGCGGTCGGCGGGGGTGCGCACGTGCGGGGCGGTGGCGAGCCCGTAGGCGGCGGCCGCAACCCGCCGCCCGGGCCGTTCGTCGTGCGCCCAGCGGTCGACGGCCCGGCACAGGGCGGAGGGCTCCTCCTCGGCGAGTACGGCGAGCAGCTCGTCGGCGCGCGGGTGCGCGGCGGTGACGAGCGCCTCGGTGAGGTCGTCCACGGCGAGGCTGCGGTGGGTGTGCAGCAGGGCCTGCGCGGCGGTGGCGACGGTGGCCCCGGGGCGGCCGCGCAGCCGGCGCCCGTCGGTGAACCAGGCGCAGAGCAGCGGCTGCGCGCGCTGCGGGTCCCGGGCGAGGCGGCGGGCCGCGGCGTCGAGGTAGCGGTCGCCGGGGACCGCCTCGGCCGGGTCGGCGGGCAGCAGCCGGCGCAACAGGTCGAGGCGGTCGGGCTCGGGCAGGCGGAGCCGGCTCCAGAACCAGCCGCCGAACTCCCCCGGGCCGGCGCGGGCCACGTGCTCGGCGAGGGCGTGCAGGACGGGGAGGTGGGGCCGGGCGTCGGGAGCCCGGAGCAGGGTTTCGCGCAGCAGCCGGGCGGCCCACCAGGCGCTGTCCGGGGCAGCTCGCTCCGGTTCCTCGGTGAAGCGGTTGAGCCGGTGGACCAGCCCGGTGAGCTCGCCGCGCAGCCGGTCGGGGGCCAGCCTGCGCAGAGCCTCCAGGACGGGCCCGATCCGGTGCCGGGGCACGGGCAGCCCGGGCTCGGCGGGGCCGTGGACGAGCAGGCCGAGGGCCGTCGGGACGTCCAGGTGGCCGGCCTGGATCCAGTCGGACAGCTCCTCGTGGGCGAAGCGGTAGCCGGGCCCGGCGGGCACCAGCAGTCCCTCGGTGAGCACGGCGGAGGCCCAGCCGGTGCGCCAGGGGAACAGCTCCTCGAAGGAGGCCCGGTCCAGCTGCCCCTGCCCGGGGCCCAGAACGCGGCGCGCGGCCTCGTGGACCCGGCCGGCCACGCGCGCCGCGAGCCGCCTGACCCCGGGCCCGTGCACCCTGGCGCCCCCGGCGTCGGCGCAGGCCGCGGCAATGCGGACGGCGGTGCGCAGGCACAGCAGGTCCAGGTGCGCGGCGAAGACCTCGTCGCGGCCGGGGCGGCCGGCGGTGACCTCGGCGGCCCGGATCCCGGCGAGCAGGTGCAGGGTGAGCGGGTGCCGGGCGTCGGCCTCCCGGACGGCGTCGGCGGGGATGCCGAGGCGGGCCCGGGCGTTCTCGGCCTCGTCGGCGTCGAGATCCGCGAGCGGGAGGGCGGGGGGCAGCCGCCGGGCGGGGCGGGCCGGGGTGTGCAGCGCCTCGGGCGGGTAGAGGGCGCCGGCCCCTTCCCAGTACTCGGGCCGGGCGGCGACGACCAGCCGGGCCCCCGTCGAGTGCAGCCAGCCGGCGGTGGCGGTGGTCCAGGGGCCGAGCCGGTGGGCGAGCTCCGGCGGCATCTCCTCCGGGGCGTCCAGCACGACGAGCAGGCGCCGGCCGGCGCGGGCGACCACGTGCGCGAGGTGTGCTGCGGCTCCCGCCGGTTGGCTGCGCCGCTCGGCCGGGGTGGTTCCGCCGGGGCCGGTTCCGACCGGGCCGGTTCCGACCGGACCCGGTCCACCCGCACCCGGTCCACCCGGACCGGTTGCACCAGGGCCCGGCTCCGGCTGGCTGCACCCCTCGCCCGAGCCGCCTCCGCCAGGGCCCGGGGCCGGTTGGCTGCGCCGCGTGTCGGACGGGGTTCCGCCGGGGCCGGGCGCCGGTTGGCTGCGCCGCTCGGCCGGGGTGGTTCCGCCGGGGCCGGGCGCGCGCCGGGGCGTCTCCTCGGGCGCCGAACGTGGCCAGGGGTCGGAAGGCGCGGCAGCAGTGCGTTCGGCACCCTGCGGGGATCGCCCCGACACACACCCGACCCCGTCGGAACCGGGACGTGAGCCGGCGTCGCCCTGCGGGGATCGCCCCGACACACACCCGACCCCGTCGGAACCGGGACGTGAGTCGGCGTCGGCCTGCGGGGATCGCCCCGGCACGCACCCGGCCCCGTCGGAACCGGGACGTGAGTCGGCGTCGGCCTGCGGGGATCGCCCCGGCACGCACCCGGCCCCGTCGGAACCGGGGCGTGGGCCGGCGTCGGCCTGCGAGAAGGGCCCCGACACACTCCCGGCCCCGTCGGAACCGACGATCCGGGCCGCCTCGGTCAGGGCCCGTGTCGCGGCGTCGGCCAGGGAGGTGTCGGTGGCACGCAGGTCCGCGCCGCGCAGCCACAGGGTCGGCGCCGGGCAGGCGCCCCGTGCGCGGCGTACGGCCAGGGCGGCGAGAGCCGTGGTGCGGCCCGTGCCCGGGTCTCCCACGAGGCCGAGGACCGGGCGGTCCCCGGTGGTGAAGGCGGCCAGTTCGGCGGCGATGCCCGGGCGGTCCACAGGTTCCGGTTCGTCCGGGGAGAAGGAGGCTCCGAGCGTGGTCGCGGTCAGTTCCAGCGCCCCGGCGAGGTTCAGGTCGGCGCCGTGGCCGGGCACGGTCGCGGCATTGCGCTCCAGCAGGGCGGCCAGCGGGCCGTCCGGATCGGCGTCGGCCGCCGCCCGCAGGGCCACCGCGAAACCTCCGGAGCGGTGCTCCGCCCGCAGAGCGGCGCCCACCACCGCGAGCACCGCTCCGGTCCTGGCATCGAGGACCGGGCCCCCGCAGGCCTCCCCGCCCAGCAGCAGCGCGTCCCGGCCGTCGGTGCCGATCGCCAGCTCCACGGCCACGCCCGCGGGCACGGCGTGGGACCGGTCCGCCGCCCGGTAGCTGACCTCCGCACCCCCCAGCACCCGCGCCTGCCGCCATCCCCGCGCGGGCAGCCGTACGTAGGTCCCGGGATCGATCACCTCGCGCATCGCCACCGGAAGCGGCCGCATCCCGAGTCCGTCGGTTCGCACCAGCGCCAGCGCCAGCCCCGGCAGGGCGGTCACGTCCGCGGCCCCGGCCAGCCAGCTCCGCCCGGTGGGTCCCGGCGCGTGCAGCACCATCCGGGTCAGCCCGTCGACGGCCTCGTGACTGGTGACCACCGTCCCGAGGTCGTCGGCGACGAATCCGCTGCCGCGCGTCCGCCCTGCGGGATCGCAGATTTCGACGAGCTCCGCCATGGCCGCACCACTCCCCGCACCGCTCCCCCGCAACACCCCGTGCTCACGACGGTAGGCAGGTGAAGATCAGCACGAAAAGCACGCGAGGCGAAAGCGCCCCCTTACGCTCCCTCCATTCACTCCGAGCGCCTGCTCGGACGGGTGAATACAGGGGTCCGGGTGGATAGAGACCTACCCGAGGGGGGTCGTGGAGCGGTGAGCGGCAGTCCATGTGCGCTCACCGCTCCACGTCGGCACCCGTTCGTCAGACGAAGACCGCGAGGGACTTCGCCTTTCCGTTCTTGCTCTCGACGAGCCCGAGCAGCTGCCCCTGCGGCCCGAAGACCGCGACCGTGCGGCCGGCCTCGTACTCCTGCGGCATGTCGATCCGCACGCCGTTGGCGAGCAGCGACGCCCGCCGGGCGTCCAGGTCCCAGCGCGGGAAGGCCGCGGCGGCCGCCTCGCCGATGGGCATGACGGTCAGCTCCTCCTGGAGCTGGTCCAGGGTCCGCGCCTTGTCGAGCTTGTACGGGCCCACCCGCGTGCGGCGCAGCGCGGTCAGGTGCCCGCCGACGCCGAGGTCGGCGCCCAGGTCACGGGCGAGGGCGCGGATGTACGTACCGCTGGAGCAGACGACGGAGACCACGAGGTCGACGACCTTCGTGCCGTCCTCGGCCTCCGCCTCGCGCATGTCGTACACCTGGAACGAGGAGATGGTCACCGGCCGGGCCGGGATCTCGAAGTCCTCGCCGTCGCGGGCGCGCTTGTAGGAGCGCACGCCCTTGATCTTGATGGCGCTGACCTTGGACGGGACCTGCATGATCTCGCCGGACAGCTTGGCGATCCCCGCGTCCACGGCGTCCCGGGTGACCCCGGTGGCGTCCGTGGAGGAGGTGATCTCGCCTTCGGCGTCGTCCGTCAGGGTGTCCTGGCCCAGACGGATCGTGCCGAGGTACTCCTTCTCCGTGAGCGCGAGGTGGCCGAGGAGCTTGGTGGCCTTCTCCACGCCCAGGACCAGCACGCCGGTCGCCATCGGGTCGAGCGTGCCGGCGTGGCCGACGCGGCGGGTCTTGGCGATCCCGCGCATCTTGGCGACCACGTCGTGCGAAGTGAAGCCGGACGGCTTGTCGACGATGACAAGGCCGTCCGGAGTCTTCCCTGCGTTGGTGCTCATTCCGCGGCTGCGTCCTCGTCGGAGTCGTCGGCGTCCTCACCGGGCTTCTTGTACGGGTCGGCGTCGCCGGCGTACTGGGCGCCGGAGGACACCTCGCGCACCTGGGCGTCGGAGGTCCGCGCCTTTTCGAGGAGGTCCTCGATGGTCTTGGCGTTCTCCGGGAGGGCGTCCGCGACGAAGGTCAGGGTGGGCGTGAACTTGGTGCCCGCCGCCCGGCCCACCGCGGAGCGCAGGACGCCCTTGGCGCTCTCCAGGCCCGCTGCCGCGCTGGCGCGGTCCTCGTCGTCACCGTAGACCGTGTAGAAGACCGTGGCCTCCCGCAGGTCGCCGGTGACCCGGGTGTCCGTGATGGTCACGTGCGTACCGAGGCGGGGGTCCTTGACTCCGCGCTGCAGCTTCTCGGCCACCACCTCCCGGATGAGGTCCGCCAGCTTCTTCGCCCGCGCATTGTCGGCCACTGGTCCGTCTCCTTCTTATGTCTTGCTATCAGTCTTCATCACCGTGGAGGCGCCGTCGTACGGACAGCAGCTCCACTTCCGGACGTGCCGCGACCAGCCGCTCGCAGCGGTCGAGTACGTCCGAGAGGAACCCCGCGTCCCCACTCACCAGAGCGACCCCGAGCCGGGCCCTGCGGTGCAGGTCCTGGTCGCCCACTTCAGCCGCGCTCACGGAGAATTTGCGTTGGAGCTCGGCCACGATGGGCCGGACCACGGAGCGTTTCTCCTTCAGCGAGTGAACGTCGCCGAGGAGCAGATCGAAGGACAGAGTCCCCACGTACATGCAGTTCCGGATATCCCGCCGGTGCGGGTTCGGTGGCCTGCCGGCCGTCGCTCGGCAGGGTCACCAGAACCGTACACGCAACGGCCGGGGCCGATCGACGGATATTCCGCCGACCGGCCCCGGTGTTACGAGCTACGACATGGTGCGATGTGCCTCGCGCTTACGCGCGCGGCTTCTCGCGCATCTCGTACGTCGCGATGACGTCGTCGATCTTGATGTCGTTGTAGGAACCGAGGTTGATACCACCCTCGAAGCCCTCGCGGATCTCGGTGACGTCGTCCTTGAAGCGGCGCAGACCGGAGATGGTGAGGCTCTCGGCGATGACCTTGCCATCGCGCAGGAGCCGCGCCTTGGTGTTGCGCTTGACCTCGCCGGAGCGGATGAGAACACCGGCGATGTTGCCCAGCTTGGACGAGCGGAAGACCTCGCGGACCTCCGCCGTACCGAGCTCGACCTCTTCGTACTCCGGCTTGAGGAGACCCTTCAGGGCCGCCTCGATCTCCTCGATGGCCTGGTAGATCACCGAGTAGTAGCGAACGTCGACGCCCTCGCGGTCCGCCATCTGCGCGGCACGGCCGGCCGCACGGACGTTGTAACCGATGACGATGGCGTCGGAGCCCATCGCCAGCGAGATGTCGGACTCGGTGACCGCACCCACACCGCGGTGCAGGACCCGGATGTCGACCTCTTCACCGACGTCGAGCTGGAGCAGCGAGGACTCGAGAGCCTCCACCGCACCGGACGCGTCGCCCTTGATGATGAGGTTGAGTTCCTGGACCAGACCGGCCTTGAGCACGGAGTCGAGGTCCTCGAGGGACACGCGACGGACGCGCTTGGCGAAGTTGGCGTTGCGCTCACGCGCAGCACGCTTCTCGGCGATCTGACGGGCCGTACGGTCCTCGTCCACGACGAGGAAGTTGTCGCCGGCGCCGGGGACGTTGGTGAGACCCAGGACCAGGACGGGGGTCGACGGACCCGCTTCCTCGACGTTGTTGCCCTTGTCGTCGAGCATGGCGCGCACGCGGCCGTAGGCGTCGCCCACGACCATCGTGTCGCCGACGCGGAGGGTACCGCGCTGGACGAGGACGGTGGCAACGGCACCGCGGCCGCGGTCGAGGTGGGACTCGATCGCAATACCCTGAGCGTCCTGCTCCGGGTTGGCGCGGAGGTCGAGCGAGGCGTCGGCGGTGAGGACGACGGCCTCAAGCAGGGAGTCGATGTGCAGACCCTGCTTGGCGGAGATGTCGACGAACATCGTGTCGCCGCCGTACTCCTCGGCGACCAGACCGAACTCGGTGAGCTGACCGCGCACCTTGACCGGGTCGGCACCTTCGACGTCGATCTTGTTGACCGCGACGACGATCGGGACGCCTGCGGCCTTGGCGTGGTTGAGCGCCTCGATCGTCTGCGGCATGACGCCGTCGTTGGCCGCGACCACGAGGATCGCGATGTCGGTCGACTTCGCACCACGGGCACGCATGGCGGTGAACGCCTCGTGACCCGGGGTGTCGATGAAGGTGATGCGACGCTCTTCGTCGTTGACCTCGGTGGAGACCTGGTACGCACCGATGTGCTGCGTGATGCCACCGGCCTCGCCCGCAACGACGTTCGTCTTGCGGATGGCGTCGAGCAGTCGGGTCTTACCGTGGTCGACGTGACCCATGACGGTCACGACCGGCGGACGCGGCATGAGGTATTCCTCGCCGCCCTCGTCCTCGCCGAACTCGATGTCGAAGCCCTCGAGGAGCTCGCGGTCCTCTTCCTCCGGGCTGACGATCTGGACGACGTAGTTCATCTCGCCGGCCAGCATTTCGAGCGTCTCGTCGGAGACGGACTGCGTGGCAGTGACCATCTCGCCGAGGTTCATCATCACGGCGACGAGCGACGCCGGGTTGGCGTTGATCTTCTCCGCGAAGTCGGTGAGGGAGGCACCGCGCGACAGGCGCACGGTCTCGCCGCCACCGCGCGGCAGCATCACGCCGCCGACGGACGGGGCCTGCATGGCCTCGTACTCCTGGCGCCTTTGACGCTTGGACTTGCGACCACGACGGGCCGGACCACCGGGACGGCCGAAGGCACCCTGCGTGCCACCACGGGCACCGGGACCACCGGGACGACCACCGAAGCCGGGACGACCGCCGCCACCGGCACCGGCCGGACCGCCGCCGAAGCCGCCGCCACCGGGACGCGGGCCGCCGAAGCCGCCACCGCCGCCGGGACGCGAGCCCGGACCGGCCGGACGACCGGCGAAGCCGCCGCCCGCGGGACGACCGGCACCGCCGGGACGACCTGCGCCGCCCGCACCGGGACCACGGCCGCCGGGGCCGCCACCGGGACGGGGACCGGGACCACCGGCAGCGGGACGCTGCGGCATCATGCCCGGGTTCGGACGGTTACCGCCGGGAGCGCCACCGGGACGCGGGGCGCCGCCCTGCGGACGCGGCATGCCGCCCGGGGTCGGACGGGCGCCGCCGGGACCCTGCGGACGCGGAGCGCCGCCGGGACCACCCTGCGGGCGGGGAGCACCCTGGCCGCCACCGGCGCCGGGGGCACCGGGACGGGGCGCGCCGGCCGGACGGGGCGCCTGGGGGCGCGCCATGCCGGTGGAGCCGCCGGAGGTGAAGGGGTTGTTGCCCGGACGGGGACCCGCCGGACGGGCACCCTGCGGACGCGGCGCCTGGGAGCCGGGGGCTCCGGCGGGACGCTGCGACTGGGCACCGGGAGTGGAGCCGGCCGGGCGCGGGGCGCCGGGACGGGCACCGGCCTGGCCACCCTGACCCTGGGCCGGACGCTGCTGCGCCGGACGGGGGCCGGGAGCCGCGGCGGGACGCTCGGTGCGCGCCGGGGCGGCGGGGGCCGCCGGAGGCGCGGAGAACTCGGTCGCCACGGGCGCCGCCGGAGCGGGCTTCGGGGCGGCCGGAGCCTTCGGGCCGGGACGCGGGCCGGAGGCGGCCGGAGTCACCGGGGCGGGCGCTGCGGCGGCCGGAGCCTCCGCGACGACCGGCTTGGGGGCCGGTGCGCCGGGCTTCGGCGCAGCGGGACGTGCAGCGGCACCCGGGGTCGGAGCCCCGGGCTTGGCGGGGGCGGCCTTGCGGGGCGCACCCGGCTTCGCGGCGGACTTGCCGGCGTTGCCGCCGGGGCCCTGCAGCGCGTCAGTCAACTTGCGTACAACCGGCGCCTCGATCGTCGAGGACGCCGAACGGACGAACTCACCGAGTTCCTGGAGCTTGGCCATGACGACCTTGCTCTCAACTCCGAACTCCTTGGCGAGTTCGTATACCCGGACCTTAGCCACTTCGCTCCTTTTAGGTCCGGGTTACGCCGGACCGTCGCTACTTCATGGGCGTACTCATCGCGTACTCATCGAGTGCTCATCGCAATCTCGACCTACTTCCAACTCGCGAGGTACCTGACCGCACGGTTATCCGTGCCGTACTACTTCTCTTACGGTGTGCCCGGCCTCACCGGCCACGGCTTTGCGCAGGTTCTCCGTGTCGAGCGCTCCGGCGGACCGAAGGGCCCGGGGGAACGCACGGCGGCGAATCGCCTGGTCGAGGCAGACCACGGCGGGGTGCACATAAGCACCCCGTCCTGGCCGCGTACCGCGTGGATCGGGAACGCATGCGTCCCCGTCCGCCACGACGCGCAGCAGTTCGTTCTTGGCCGCTCGCTCCCGACACCCCACACAGGTGCGTTCGGGGCATGCGCGGGCTTGCGTCCGGCCAGACACGCCTAAGTCTACCTCCCCGCACCGACCTCTCTCCCGACAAGTGGCGGGGGAAAGATCGAACGGCTGTCGTGTTGTCTTGATATCCGCTGCCGGAGCAGCGGTCGTGCGCCCTGTCTACCGTCCGGGCAAGCCCGGACGGTACCGGTTTATTCCCCGCCCCGGTCCCGGTCGGTGTCCGGGGACACCTCGGTGTCGGGGCGGATGTCGATGCGCCAGCCGGTGAGCCGTGCGGCGAGGCGGGCGTTCTGGCCCTCCTTGCCGATGGCCAGCGACAGCTGGTAGTCCGGCACGGTCACCCGGGCGGACCGGGTGTCCCAGTCGACGACCTCGACCTTGCTCACCCGGGCGGGTGACAGCGCGTTCGCGACCATCTCCGCCGGGTCGTCCGACCAGTCGACGATGTCGATCTTCTCGCCGTGCAGTTCGGCCATCACGTTGCGCACGCGGCTGCCCATCGGGCCGATGCAGGCGCCCTTGGGGTTCAGGCCCGAACGGGTGGACCGGACGGCGATCTTGGTGCGGTGACCGGCCTCGCGGGCGATCGCCGAGATCTCGACGCTGCCGTCGGCGATCTCCGGGACCTCCAGCGAGAAGAGCTTCTTCACGAGGTTGGGGTGGGTGCGCGAGAGGGTCACGGACGGACCGCGGACACCCTTCGCCACCCGCACGACGTACGCCTTCAGGCGCAGACCGTGCGTGTACTCCTCGCCGGGGACCTGCTCTTGCACCGGCAGGATGGCCTCCAGCTTGCCGATGTCGACGAGGACGTTCTTGGGGTCCTTGCCCTGCTGGACGACGCCGGTGATGACGTCGCCCTCACGGCCGGCGAACTCGCCGAAGGTCAGGTCGTCCTCGGCGTCACGCAGACGCTGCAGGATCACCTGCTTGGCGGTCGTCGCGGCGATCCGGCCGAAGTCCGACGGGGTGTCGTCGAACTCCTTGGGCTCCTGGCCCTCTTCGAGATCCCTCGGGTCTTCCGTCGCCCACACGACCACGTGACCGTTGGTGCGGTCCAGCACGACGCGAGCGCGGCGGAAGCTCCCCTCGGTCCGGTGGTACGCGATGAGGAGGGCCGACTCGATCGCTTCGACGAGCAGGTCGAAGGAGATCTCCTTCTCCCGGACCAGACCCCGCAGGGCACTCATGTCGATGTCCACGGCTACGCCTCCTCTTCCTTCTTGTCCTTGCGGTTGAACTCGATCTCGACACGCGCCTTGGCGATGTCGGTGAATGCGATGCGCCGGGCGGTCGCCTTGCGGCCCTTCACGCCCGGTACTTCGAGGTCCAGGCCCTCGTCGTCGGCTTCGAGGATGCGGGCGATGAGTTCCCCGCCCTCGGCCAGCTGGAACTTCACGAGGCGGCCGATGGCCCGTACGTAGTGACGGTGCTCGGTCAGCGGGCGGTCGGCGCCCGGCGAGCTGACTTCGAGGACGTACTCGTCCTCACCCATCACATCGGTTTCGTCGAGCTTGTCGGAGACCTCGCGACTCAGCTCGGCACACGCGTCCAGCTCCACGCCCTCGTCGGAGTCCACGATGATCCGCAGCATCCGGCGCTTGCCCGCCCGCGACATCTCGATCTCTTCGAGGTCCAGGCCCTTGGCGGCGACGAGCGGCTCCAGCAGTCCGCGCAGCCTGTCGCTCTGGGTGGTGCTCATCCGGGTGACTCCTCGGCCGCGTGTGCTGTTGTGATTTCCGTCGTGTGTCAGGTCAAAGGGTATCCGGTGTCGGAGGGTGTTGCCGTCCGCCCTGTGGACAGGGCCCCGGGTACCGTGATCACACCCTGCCCCGCCATCAGCCCCGTCATCACCCGGAGGACGTCGCCGTGCCCTGGACTCTGCCTTCGAGACCCTCGCGCAGGAGCCTGCTCGCCGGCACGGCCGGTGCGGCCGGCGCCGCGCTGCTGACCGGGTGCTCCGTCGGCCGCGCGACAGACGCCGCCCTCACGATTCCACTCGAACGGCGGATGCGGGAGAGCGCCGTCCGTGACAGTACGCGACTGCTGGAACGTTACGACGCCACGGCGGCCGCCCATCCGGCCCTGTCCGCGCGGCTCGCTCCGCTGCGCGCCGCCGTCGCCGCCCACACCGCGGCCCTGTCCCTCACCCCTTCGGCCCCGCCGTCCCCCTCCCCGTCCCGGTCCGGCGGTACGGGTGCCGCCGCGCCCGCGGCGAGCGGCGAGCCGGTGCCGCCGGCACCCGCCGAGGCCCTGACCGCACTCGCGGACGCCGAGCGGAGCCTGTCCGAATCCCGGACCATCGACCTGGCCGGGGCCCCCGGGGAGCTGGCCCGGCTGCTGGCCTCGGTGGCCGCCTGCGGCGCCGTACACGCGTACCTGCTGACCTCGAACCCCGGAGCCACCTCGTGAAGCCCGAACCCTCGCCCGCCGGCCGGGCCCTGGAGGCCGCCCAGGCGGCGCTCGCGGCCGAACACGCGGCCGCGTACGGCTACGGGGTGATCGGCGCCCGGTCCACCGGCGACCGTGCCAAGCAGGCCCGGGAGGCGTACGGCGGCCACCTCGCGCGGCGCGACGCGCTCGCCCGGACCGTACGGGAGCTGGGCGGCGCGCCGCGGCCCTCGGAGGCCGCGTACGCCCTGCCGTTCGAGGTGCGCACCCCGGCCGACGCCGAGCGGCTGGCCGCCGAGATCGAGGACCGGGTGGCCGGTGCGTACTCCGATCTGGTGCGCGCGGCGGAGGGTCCGCTGCGCCGCGAGGCGGCCGACGCGCTGAGCGCGGCGGCAGTGCGCGCGGCACGCTGGCGTGGTGTCGGCGTAGCCTTCCCTGGGCTCACGGAACGCGCTGACGAGGCGCAACGGGCCCAGCACAGCTGAAAGGGACCACGCACGCATGGCTTTCGAACCGCCGCAGCGGCTTGTACGGGCGCTCGGCGAGATGCCGGAGACGGCGCAGGACACGGACTGGCTGGGGCAGTTGCCCCGACTCACCGAGGCCGCGCTGTCCCGGCGCGGGGTGGAGGCCCGGCGGGTGCAGGCCCCGGGCGGCCGCAGCAGCCTGGTGGTCCTCGTCACGTACGCCGACGGGACTCCGGCCGCACTGAAGCTGGCGCCCCCGCACGCCCGGCCCGACCGCGAACTGGCCGCGCTGGCCCACTGGGGCGGTTTCGGGGCCGTACGGGTCCTCGACACGCGGCATCACGACGACGACGGGGCGCTGCTGCTGGAGCGGCTGCACCCGGAGGTGTCGCTGCGGTCCCTGCCGGAGGCCAAGGCCCTGCTGGAGGCGAGCGGCACGCTGCGCAGGCTGTGGGTGGCGCCGCCGGCCGGGCACGGGTGGGAGACGGTCGCGGAGCGCACCGCGTGGCAGTCGGAGGCGCTGCGGGCGGCCCCGGCGGAGACCCGGGCCCTGGCGGAGACCGCGCTGGCGATGCGGGCGGAGCTGGTGGCGGCCCCGCCGGAGGAACTGCTGCTGCACGGGAACTTCCGGCAGGGCAAGGTGCTGGCGGGCGAACGGGCTCCGTGGCTGACGGTGGGCCCCGATCCGCTGGTCGGCGAGCGGGCGTACGACCTGGCTCGGCTGGTCCGGGACCGGCTGGAGGACCAGGTGGCCTCCTCGGCGGGGGCGGCGGGGGCCCGGCGCCGGGTGAACAAGCTGGCGGACGCGCTGGAGGTGGACCGGGAGCGGCTGCGGGGCTGGACGCTGTTCCGGGCGGTGGAGTCGGGCAACCGCGCACTGGCCGCCGGGCGCCGCCGGGACGCGGAGCTGCTGCTGGAGTTCGCCGCCTGGCTGTAGGGGCCGCCCTGATCGACCAGACACCCCCATGGGCATACCGTAGATATCAAGGTATGTCCGGCAGGGGGCCGTCATGGTCGAAGAACTGCTGACAGCGGTCATCGCCACGGGTGTGGGCGTCGCGGTCTACGTGGGCGCCGCGGCCCGGGTGGTGAAGCAGTACGAGCGGGGTCTGGTCTTCCGCTTCGGCAGGCTGCGCGAGGAGGTCCGCGGGCCCGGCTTCACGACGATCATTCCCTTCGTGGAGCGGCTCCGTAAGGTGAACATGCAGATCGTGACGCTGCCGGTGCCCGCGCAGGAGGGCATCACCCGGGACAACGTCACGGTGCGGGTGGACGCGGTCGTGTACTTCAAGGTCGTCGACCCGGCGAGCGCGATCGTGGCGGTGGAGGACTACCGCTTCGCCGTCTCGCAGATGGCGCAGACCTCGCTCAGGTCGATCATCGGAAAGTCCGACCTGGACGATCTGCTGTCGAACCGGGAGATGCTCAACCAGGGCCTGGAGCTGATGATCGACAGCCCGGCGGTGGGCTGGGGCACGCAGATCGACCGGGTCGAGATCAAGGACGTCTCGCTGCCGGAGACGATGAAGCGGTCGATGGCACGGCAGGCGGAGGCGGACCGGGAGCGCCGGGCGCGCGTGATCAACGCGGACGCGGAGCTGCAGGCCTCGCACAAGCTCGCCGAGGCGGCGGAGGTCATGTCGGAGCAGCCGGCGGCGTTGCAGTTGCGTCTGCTCCACACGATCGTGGCGGTCGCCGCCGAGAAGAACTCCACGCTGGTGCTGCCGTTCCCGGTGGAGCTGCTGCGCTTCCTTGAGCGCTCGGCCCCTGCGCCTGCGGCGGCTCCCGCGCGGAAGGAACCGGCCCCGGCCGGCCCGGCTTCCGAAGGCCCCGGGCCGGCCGAGGTCGACGCGGCCTTCGCTGCGGACGCGCTCGACGCGGCTCCCGCTCCGGCCGAGGTCGCCGATGCGCTCGACGGTGCGGCGGACGGGCTGATGCTGGACGCGCCGCCGCCGGAGCATGAACGGGACGGCCTGCGCGAGTAGCCGCTGCCCGGGCTCTGCCCGGTCGCGCGCCTCAATCGCCGGCGGGGCTGGATATGTCCAGCCCCGCCGGCGATTGAGGCGCGGGGGTCCGGGGCGGAGCCCCGGGAGCCGGGCCGCAGCCGGCGCTACGGCGTCAGGCGGGACAGGGCTTCTGCCAAGGGGAGTTCCTCGCGGGTGCCCGACGCGCGGTGCTGGAGTTCGACCACCCCGTCGGCGGATCGGCGGCCCGCCACCAGGATCCACGGCACGCCGATGAGTTCCGCGTCCGTGAGCTTCACGCCGGGCGACAGGCCGGGACGGTCGTCCAGCAGCACCCGCAGACCCGCCGCGGCCAGGGCCGTCGCCGCCTCCTCCGCCAGCGCGAGCGGCACCGCCTTGCCCGCCGCCACCACGTGGACGTCGGCCGGGGCCACCGCCGCGGGCCAGCACAGGCCGCGCTCGTCCGCCGTCTGCTCGGCCAGCGCCGCCACCGCACGGGAGACGCCGATGCCGTACGAACCCATCGTGACCCGGACCGGCTTGCCCTCGCGGCCGAGCACGTCCAGCCCGAAGGCGTCGGCGTACTTGCGGCCCAGCTGGAAGATGTGTCCGATCTCGATGGCCCGGTCGAGCTTCAGCCCCGCTCCGCAGGACGGGCAGGGGTCGCCCGGCTCCACGACCACCACGTCCAGGTACCGGTCGACCTCGAAGTCCCGCCCGCAGACCACGTTCCGGGCGTGCGTGTCCGCCCGGTTGGCTCCCGTCACCCACGAAGTGCCGGGCGCGACCCGGGGGTCGGCCAGGTAGCGGACCTTCTCCAGACCCTGCGGGCCCACGTAGCCGCGTACCAGGTCCGGGCGGCCCTCGAAGTCCTCGGCCGTCACCAACTCCACCACCGCCGGGGCCAGGTGCTCGCCCAGCTTGCCGAGGTCCACCTCGCGGTCCCCCGGTACGCCCACGGCCGTGATCTCGCCGTCGACCTTGACCAGGAGGTTCTTCAGCGTCGCCGAGGCGGGTACGCCCAGGTGCGCGGCCAGGGTCTCGATCGTCGGGGTGTCCGGGGTGTCCACCTCCTCCAGCGCCGGGTGCTCCCCGGTCACGGGAGCCAGGGCGAACGTCACGGCCTCCGTGTTCGCCGCGTAGTCGCAGGACGGGCAGTCCACGAAGGTGTCCTCGCCCGCCTCGGCCGGGGCCAGGAACTCCTCCGAGGCCGAGCCGCCCATCGCGCCCGACACGGCCGACACGATCCGGTGGTCCAGGCCGAGCCGCTCGAAGATGCGGACGTACGCCTCGCGGTGGAGCCGGTAGGACTCCTCAAGGCCCTCGTCGGACACGTCGAAGGAGTACGAGTCCTTCATCTGGAACTCGCGCCCGCGCAGCACCCCGGACCGGGGCCGCGCCTCGTCGCGGTACTTGGTCTGGATCTGGTAGAGCATGACCGGCAGGTCCTTGTAGGAGGTGCACTGGTCCTTCACCACGAGGGTGAAGATCTCCTCGTGCGTGGGCCCGAGCAGGTAGTCCGCGCCCTTGCGGTCCTTGAGCCGGAACAGCAGGTCCCCGTATTCCGACCAGCGCCCGCTGACCTCGTACGGCTCCTTCGGCAGCAGGGCCGGGAGCAGCACCTCCTGGGCCCCGATCGCGTCCATCTCCTCGCGGACGACGCGCGAGACGTTGTCCAGGACCCGCTTGCCGAGGGGCAGCCACGTCCACACCCCGGCCGAGCTGCGCCGGACGTAGCCGGCGCGGACCAGGAGCCGGTGGCTGAGGGTTTCGGCGTCGGCCGGGTCCTCGCGGAGGGTCTTGGCCATGAGGCGGGACATGCGCTGTACGTGTTGCGTAGACATGTCGGGAGATTACCGGGGGCCCGGCGGCGCGTGGTACCGGTTTCAGGGCCTGCTCAGCGGCAGGGTGGCCCCCATGACGGCGTACGGCAGGCTCGCGCTCGGGAAGTGGACCTGGCGGGCGAGGTCGGTGTAGCCGAGGGCCCGGTAGAGGCCGCGGGCGGGGCTGTCGGTGTCGATGGCGGAGAGGATCGAGCGGGGCTCGGCGGCGTCGTCGGTGATGCCGGTGATGAGGGCGCGGCCGACGCCGTGGCCCTGGAAGCCGGGGTGGACGTGCAGCTCGGTGATCACGAAGGAGCCGTCGAGCCAGTCCTCGTGCCCGCCGGCCCGCAGGTAGGGCTCGACGATGGTGGACCACCAGTGGGTGCGGTCGTTCGGCATGCCGTACACGAATCCGGTGAGCGCTCCGTCCTCGGCGAACGCCCCGAGGGCGCGGGCGCCGCGGCAGGTCATGTGGCGCTGGACGATGTAGCGCCGGATGCCGACCTCCTCCTCGCTGAGGCCGAAGGCGACGGCCTGCACGCGCAGGGCCTCGTCCACGCGGGCGGCGAGGTCGAGGGGACCGATTCGGACTCCGGAAGGCAGCATGCGGCGACCTTACTTCGCGGTACGGGGCTGCCGGAATGCCGCAGTCGGGGTCCGTGGCCCGCCTTTCGGACCGGGCGCGGCCGGGTGTCGGAACCGGGTGTCAGAAGAGCACGCTCATGAACGCGCCGACCTCGCGGAAGCCCACGCGGCGGTAGGCCGCCCGGGCGGCGGTGTTGAAGTCGTTCACGTAGAGGCTGACCACGGGAGCGACGTCGCGCAGCGCGTACTCGACGACGGCGGCCATCCCGGTCTCCGAGTGGCCCTGGCCCCGGAAGTCGGGGTCCACCCACACGCCCTGGATCTGGCAGGCGCGGGCGGTGGCGGCGCCGATCTCGGCCTTGAAGACGACCTTGCCGTCGTCGACGCGGGCGAAGGAACGGCCGCCGGCGACGAGCTCGGCGACGCGGGCCTGGTAGAGCAGCCCGCCGTCACCGGCCATCGGCGAGATGCCGACCTCCTCGGTGAACATGGCCACGCAGGCAGGCATGATCAGGTCCATCTCGTCCTTGCGGATCCGGCGGACCTGCGAGTCGGCCTCGACCGTGGTGGACGGACGCTCGATGACCATGAGCGGCTGATGGGAGCGGACCTCGCGGGCCGGGCCCCAGCTGGGCTCCAGGAGCTGCCACAGCAGCCGGGTGGCCTCGGCGGGGCCGACGATGGAGGAGCAGCGGCGGCCGGTGCGGCGGGCCCGGTCGGCGAAGGCGCGTACGGCGTCGGGTCCGGCGCAGACGGGGACCAGGTTGGCGCCCGCGTAGCAGAGCGAGCGGAGCTCGCCGTCGGCGTACCAGCCCCACATCTCGCCGCCCAGGCGCCAGGGGTCGAGGCCGGCGACCTGGACCCGGGAGGTGACAAAGGCGTTCTCGACCGGCTCGCGTCCGAGGATGTCCATCGCGGCGTCGAGATCACTGGGTTCAAGGACCCGGGTGGTGGTCTGCGTCAACACTGGGGCCTCACCATGCAAGTCTGCTGATCTCCGCACTGTACCCGGCAGGGCTCGGGGATGCCGCGTCCGAGGTCGCGAAAGAGCCCCGGACCGCCCCCGAGCTGCGGGAACGATGCCGGGGCCACTGACGAGGCCTGCAGGGGCGAGCGAGCCGAAAGGGCGCGGCACGAGCCGGCGGCAGGCGCCCCGGAGGCGAGCCGGGCCCGGAGGGTCAGACGCCGATCGCGACCGTGGGCTCGCCACTGGCGATGCCGTCGGCCTCCATCTGCGCCGCGATCTTCATGGCCTCTTCGATGAGGGTCTCCACGATCTTCGACTCGGGGACGGTCTTGATGACCTCGCCCTTCACGAAGATCTGGCCCTTGCCGTTGCCGGAGGCGACGCCGAGGTCGGCCTCACGGGCCTCGCCGGGGCCGTTGACGACGCAGCCCATGACCGCGACGCGCAGCGGGACCTCCATGCCCTCCAGGCCCGCCGTGACCTCCTCGGCCAGCTTGTAGACGTCGACCTGGGCGCGGCCGCAGGACGGGCAGGAGACGATCTCCAGGCGGCGCGGCTTGAGGTTCAGGGACTCCAGGATCTGGATGCCGACCTTGACCTCCTCCACCGGCGGGGCGGAGAGGGAGACGCGGATGGTGTCGCCGATGCCCTCGGAGAGCAGCGCGCCGAAGGCGACGGCGGACTTGATGGTGCCCTGGAAGGCGGGGCCGGCCTCGGTGACGCCCAGGTGCAGCGGGTAGTCGCAGGCGGCGGCGAGCTGGCGGTAGGCGTTGACCATGACGACCGGGTCGTTGTGCTTGACCGAGATCTTGATGTCGCCGAAGCCGTGCTCCTCGAAGAGGGAGGCCTCCCAGAGCGCGGACTCGACCAGCGCCTCGGGGGTGGCCTTGCCGTACTTCTTCAGCAGGCGGGCGTCGAGGGAGCCGGCGTTCACACCGATGCGGATCGGCGTGCGCGTCTCGTTCGCGGCCTTCGCGATCTCCTTGACCTTGTCGTCGAACTGCTTGATGTTGCCCGGGTTCACACGGACCGCGGCGCAGCCGGCGTCGATCGCGGCGAACACGTACTTCGGCTGGAAGTGGATGTCGGCGATGACCGGGATCTGCGACTTCTTCGCGATCACGGCGAGCGCGTCGGCGTCGTCCTGGGTCGGGCAGGCCACACGGACGATGTCGCAGCCGGAGGCGGTGAGCTCGGCGATCTGCTGGAGCGTCGCCCCGATGTCGGAGGTCCTGGTGGTGGTCATCGACTGCACGGAGATCTGTGCGTCGCCGCCGACGGCCACCTTGCCGACCTGGATCTTGCGGCTGACCCTGCGGTCGGCAAGCTTCGTCGGCACGGCCGGCATTCCGAGAGAGATGGCAGTCATCTGCTGTGCAACCCCAAGGTGTGGATCAAGGTCCCGAGATCGGCGGGCTCCAGGCTTCGAGATTACGCCAACCACGGGGTGGCCCGTGCATCCGAGGGGGTGCGCCACCCGAACGTAGGGAGCCGGGCACGATCCGTGCCCGGCTCCCGTACGCCTGGGGTAGAGCCCCCGCGAACTAGGTGATCTTGATCGGGTTCACCACGTCGGCCACCATCACCAGCAGGGTGAAGCAGATGAACAGGCCCGCGACCACGTACGCGACGGGCATCAGCTTCGCCACGTCGAACGGGCCGGGGTCGGGGCGCCGGAAGATCCGTGCCAGGGTGCGCCGGAACGATTCCCACAGGGCGCCGGCGATGTGCCCGCCGTCGAGCGGGAGCAGCGGCAGCATGTTGAACAGGAACAGCGAGAGGTTGAAGCCGGCCAGCAGGTTGAGGAAGAAGACCAGCTGGTGCTGGGCGGGGATGTCGAGGGTGAAGATCTCACCGCTGACCCGCGCCGCGCCGACGACGCCCATCGGGCTGTCCTGCTTGCGCTCGGCCCCGTTGAAGGCCGCGTTCCACAGGTCGGGGACCTTGGTCGGGAGCTGGACCAGCGACTGGACGCCGGCCTCCATCATCTCGCCCATGCGGTCGACGGACTGGCCGAAGGACTGCGGGACGTAGCCGGAGGCGGGGGCGAAGCCGAGGAAGCCCGCGGTGACGTACTCGTCCTTGACGTACCGGCCGTTGCCGTCCGTCTTGGCGACCTTGTTCTCGATCAGGTTCGCCTTGAGGTCCACCCGCTCCCCGGCCCGCTCCACGGTGATCGTGGCGGGGCCGACGGTGGCGCGGATGTTCTTCTGCAGGGCGGACCAGTCGCCGACCGCTCGGCCGTTGAAGGCGACGATCTTGTCGCCCGCCTTCAGGCCCGCGGCCTTGGCGGGGGCCGGCGGGTCGGTGGGCAGGCACTTCTCGCGCTTCACGCTCTGCTGGACGACGCAGTCCGAGACGGTGGCGACCGAAGTGGTCTGGGTGTTGAGCCCGAAGGTCATCAGGGTCGTGAGGAAGATCGCCACGGCCAGGATCAGGTTCATGAACGGCCCGGCGAACATCACGATCACGCGCTTCCACGGCTTGCGCGTGTAGAAGAGCCGGCTGTCGTCCCCGGGCTGGAGCTCCTCGTACGCGGCCGAGCGCGCGTCCTCGATCATCGACCGGAACGGCGAGGTGGAGCGGGCGGTGACCTTGCCGTCCTCGCCGGGCGGGAACATCCCGATCATGCGGATGTAGCCGCCCATCGGGATGGCCTTGATCCCGTACTCGGTCTCGCCCTTCCTCCGCGACCAGATGGTCGGCCCGAAGCCCACCATGTACTGCGGCACGCGAATGCCGAAGATCTTGGCCGTGGAGAGGTGCCCCAGCTCGTGCCAGGCGATGGAGACCAGCAGGCCGACCGCGAAGACCACGACCCCGAGCACCGTCATCAGTAGTGTCATGCGCGCGCCTCCACGGCGGCCCGTGCCGCCATCTCCCGCGCCCGGGCCCTGGCCCAGGCCTCCGCTTCAAGGACGTCCTGGACCGTCAGGGAGGTTCCCGACTCAGGTGTCCCGTGTTCATCGACCACGGCAGAGACCGTATCCATGATTGCTGTGAACGGCAGCCGACCTGCCAGGAATGCTTCCACGCACTCCTCGTTGGCCGCGTTGAACACGGCCGGGGCGGTGCCGCCGAGGGTGCCCACGTGCCGGGCGAGGCCCACCGACGGGAAGGCCTCGGTGTCCAGCGGGAAGAACTCCCAGGTGGAGGCCTTGGTCCAGTCGAAGGCGGGGGCCGCGTCCGGGATCCGCTCGGGCCAGCCGAGGCCGATCGCGATCGGGCCGCGCATGTCCGGCGGGGTGGCCTGGGCGAGCGTGGAGCCGTCGGTGAACTCCACCATCGAGTGCACGTAGGACTGCGGATGGACCACGACCTCGATGCGGTCGAAGGGGATGTCGTAGAGCAGGTGCGCCTCGATGACCTCCAGACCCTTGTTGACCAGGGTCGAGGAGTTCACGGTGATCACCGGGCCCATGGCCCAGGTGGGGTGCGCGAGCGCGTCCTGGACGGTCACGCTCGCCAGCTCGGCGCGGGTGCGGCCGCGGAAGGGCCCGCCGGAGGCGGTCACCACGAGCTTGCGGACGTCGGCCCGGGTGCCCGCGGCGAGCGCCTGGAAGAGCGCCGCGTGCTCGGAGTCCACCGGGATGATCTGGCCGGGCTTCGCGAGGGCCTTGACCAGCGGGCCGCCGACGATCAGCGACTCCTTGTTGGCCAGGGCCAGGGTCCGGCCCGCCCGCAGTGCGGCGAGGGTCGGCGCGAGGCCGATGGAACCGGTGATGCCGTTGAGGACGGTGTGGCACTCGGAGGCGGCGAGTTCGGCCGCGGCGTCCGGACCGGCCAGGATCTCGGGCAGCGGCTCGGAAGCCCCGTACTGGGCGCTCAGCGCCTCTTTCAGGGCCGGTACGACGTCCTCGCGGGCGACGGCCACGGCCTTGACCCGCAGCAGACGGGCCTGCTCGGCCAGCAGCTCCACCCGCCCGCCGGCGGCGGACAGCGCGGTGACCTTGAACCGGTCCGGGTTGCGCAGGGCGAGGTCGATGGCCTGGGTCCCGATGGACCCGGTCGACCCGAGGATGACGATGTCCCGGAGGCCGGCCGCAGGATCGAAGAGGAGGTGCGGATCGGCGAGGGGGGCTGGGCGGTCGCTCATGCCCCCATTGTTGCCGCAAGTCATGAGCGGCCGGACACGGAGCCCCCTTCCGTTACCCGCAGAAGCAGGTGCGGGAGCGTTCCGGCGAACTCGGGGAGCGTCCGGGCGACGCTCCACCAGGCTTCGGGGTCCTCGTCGAGGGCCAGGGCCAGCAGCTGGTCGGCCTCGGCGTGGGAGGCGAGGACGGCCGCGGGGCGGTCGTGCCGGTCGGGATGGTCCACGTCACCGAGCCAGTGGTCCTGGTCGAGGGCCCAGCAGGCCGGCAGCTTGTGCCGGATCACGTCATGGCCGGTGAGCAGGCCGCGGTCGATGCAGTCGCGCACCCAGCGGATGTCCTCCTCGACACGGTCCATCGGCACGGCGAGGCTCGCCAGGGCCAGCTCGCGCTCCACGCCCCCGTAGGGCGGGGCGGCCGTCGGGGACAGGTGGCGCACCGCACGGACGAGGTCGGGGCCGGGCTCACCCGCGTCGGCCGCGTCGGGCACCGTGCCGTCGGCCAGCGCGGCGACCAGCGCGGGCAGCGGGCCCCCGTAGCCGGGGGCGTGCCGCAGCAGTTCCGCCCACAGCCGGGGGTCGTCCCCCAGCGGGCGCAGGGCCCGCAGGACGGCCGTCTGCATGCCGGCCTGTTCGGGCAGGGTCCAGCGCAGGCCGTGGGTGTCGGGGAGCCGGGCGAGCAGCAGGGTCCGGTGCGCGGGGGCGACGTGGGTGACGAGTTCCTCGTGCGTGACCCGTCCCATCCGCACGGCGCGGACGGCGGGCCGGTGCCAGGAGCGCCCGTCCGACGGCCCCTCCGGGGCGGCCAGGAAGGCGTGGACGGTCTCCAGGGGCAGGTCCGCGACGAGCAGCAGGGCCTCGACGGCGCCGGTCGGCAGCGGCTCGCGCAGGTGCTCGGCGAGCAGCAGCTCCGGGTCCGGCCGGTACCGCGGCGCCAGGATGTCCAGGGGGACCCGCGGCCCGCGCCTGCCGTGCCGGCGCAGCAGGCCGGCCAGCTCGGCCGCGCCGAGCGGTTCCTCGCCGGGGTCCCTGCCGAGCTCGGCGCGGAGCACCGGCAGGAGTTCGGGCGGGGTGCGGCGGCGGGCGTAGCGGGCGGGTCCGGGCAGCCCGGGCAGCGGCCGGCCCACGACCCGGGGGTTGCGCGCGATGAAGGTCCGGTCGGCCGCGCCGCCGTGGCGCAGCAGCAGGGTGACGGTCGAGGCCGACAGCCACTCGTCCCGGCACAGGTATTTGCGGGTGGACTCGTCCAGCCTGCCGATCATGTCGGTGACGATGTGGTCCGGTGCGTGGCGCAGCAGGTGCGCCACGCACCAGGCCAGCCGTCGGCTGGTGCGGTCTTCCTCGGCCGTCGACATCGTTCTCGTCCGCCTCGCGCTGTGCTCGTACGCGTACCAGTACTCGTACTCATCCTCGTACGTCTGTCCGACGTCCGGCGATGATCGCAGGTCAGCGGATGGGGCGGTGCACGTTTTTCTGCGTCGAGGGTCCGGGCGTCGCGTCCGCGATCCAGGGGCCCTCGCCGGAGGGGTCGAGGACGCCGTCCTCCAGCCATGCGTAGGTGCCGGACAGGACTCCCGCGACCACCTTGCGGTCGAGGTCGTCGGTGTTGGACCAGAGCCGGCCGAAGAGTTCCTCCACGCGCAGCCGGGACTGCTCGCAGAAGGCGTCGGCCAGCTGGTAGGCCTCACGGCCGTGGGCGCCGGTGGCGCGCAGGTGCTCGGCGCGGACGCAGGCCGCGCTCATGGCGAAGAGCTCGGCGCCGATGTCGACGATCCGGCCGAGGAAGCCCTGTTTGGTCTCCATCCGGCCCTGCCAGCGGGACATGGCGTAGAAGGTGGAGCGGGCGAGTTTGCGGGCGCTGCGCTCCACGTAGCGCAGGTGGGTGGAGAGGTCGGGGTGGCCGTTCGGGTGGAAGGCGCGGTAGGTGCCGGGGACCTGGCCGGGGCCGGTGGCGAGCTTGGGCAGCCAGCGGGCGTAGAACCCGGCGGCGCGGGCTCCGGCCTTCGCCTTGTCGCCCAGTGCCTTCTCCGGGTCGATGAGGTCGCCCGCCACCGAGAGGTGGGCGTCGACGGCCTCGCGGGCGATCAGCAGGTGCATGATCTCGGTGGAGCCCTCGAAGATCCGGTTGATGCGCAGGTCGCGGAGCATCTGCTCGGCGGGGACGGCGCGTTCGCCGCGGGCGGCCAGGGACTCGGCGGTCTCGAAGCCGCGCCCGCCACGGATCTGGACCAGTTCGTCGGCCATCAGGCAGGCCATCTCGGAACCGTAGAGCTTGGCGAGGGCGGCCTCGATGCGGATGTCGTTGCGGTCCTCGTCGGCCATCTGGGAGGCGAGGTCGACCACCGCTTCGAGGGCGAAGGTGGTGGCGGCGATGAAGGAGATCTTGGCACCGACCGCCTCGTGCCGCGCGACCGGCCGGCCCCACTGCTCGCGTACGCCGGACCACTCGCGGGCGATCTTCAGGCACCACTTGCCGGCGCCGACGCACATGGCGGGCAGGGACAGCCGGCCGGTGTTGAGCGTGGTCAGGGCGATCTTGAGCCCGGCGCCCTCGGCGCCGATGCGCTGGGCGGCCGGGACCCGTACCCGGTGGAAGCGGGTCACGCCGTTCTCCAGGCCGCGCAGGCCCATGAAGGCGTTGCGGTGCTCGACGGTGATCCCCGGCGAGTCCGCCTCGACGACGAAGGCGGTGATCCCGCCGCGGTGGTTCTCGGACTTCGGGACGCGGGCCATCACGACGAGCAGGTCCGCGACGACCCCGTTGGTCGTCCACAGCTTCACGCCGTCGAGCACGTACGCGTCGTCCCCGTCCGGGACCGCCGTGGTGGCCAGGCGCGCCGGGTCGGACCCCACGTCGGGCTCGGTGAGCAGGAAGGCGCTGATGGCGGTGGTGGCGCAGCGGGGCAGGTAGGCGTCCTTCTGCTCCTGCGTGCCGAACATCTTCAGCGGCTGGGGCACACCGATCGACTGGTGGGCGGAGAGCAGGGCCCCGATGGCCGGGCTCACCGAGCCGACGAGGGCCAGCGCCTTGTTGTAGTAGACCTGGGTGAGACCGAGGCCGCCGTACTTGGGGTCGATCTTCATGCCGAGGGCGCCGAGCTCCTTGAGACCGCGCACGGTCTCGTCGGGAATCTTCGCCTCGCGCTCGATGAGGGCCCCGTCGATGCGGGTCTCGCAGAACTCCCGCAGCCGGGCCAGGAAGGCCTCGCCCCGCCGGACGTCCTCGTCGGCGGGGAGCGGATGGGGGTGGATCAGGTCGAGCCGGAAGCGTCCGAGGAACAGTTCCTTGGCGAAACTGGGTTTGCGCCAGTCCTGTTCCCGGGCCGCCTCCGCGACCTGCCGTGCCTCGCGCTCGGTCACCTTGGGCTGTGTTGCGGACATGAGGGGACTCACCTCGCCGCCGAAGTCGGAAGTCAGGGGTCCACCGGCATTACCAGCCGGTGCTACCTGTGAGTCGTACCCTCTCCGGCCCGCCGGGAAAAGCCGGAGCCGTCCGAGCGAGGGAAATCCGGCCCGGCCGCGCTGCTACGCCCAGGCGGGTGAGCAGAAGCGGCGGCAGGAGCGCCCGGGCGGCGAACCGGGCCTGGAGGGAAAAAGGGGACGGCCGGAGCCCCCGCACAGTAGGCTCCGGCCGTCGGCTTCTGGGCCGTACGAGATCAGATGTCGAGGCCGGTCAGGACCAGGACTCGCTCGTACGTGTAGTCGTCCATCGCGTAGCGGACGCCCTCGCGGCCCACACCGGACTGCTTGACGCCGCCGTACGGCATCTGGTCGGCGCGGTAGGACGGCGCGTCGCCGATGATCACACCGCCGACCTCAAGCTCGCGGTGGGCCCGGAACGCGGTCTGGACGTTGCGGGTGAAGACGCCGGTCTGCAGACCGAACTTCGAGTCGTTGACGGCGGCGAAGGCCTCGTCGGTGTTCTCGACCTTCTTCAGCGTCAGGACCGGTCCGAAGACCTCCTCGGTGGCGAGCTTGACGCCGTCCGGCACGTGGGCCAGGACGGTGGGCTCGTACGAGGCACCCGCGCGCTTGCCGCCGGTGAGCAGCTTGGCTCCGCCGGCCACGGCCTCGTCGACCCAGGACTCGACACGCTGGGCGGCGGCCTCGGAGACGAGGGGGCCGACGTCGGTGGCGGAGTCGGACGGGTCGCCGGTGACCTGGGCCTGGACCTTCTCGACGACCTTCTCGACGAGGCGGTCGTAGACGGAGGCGTCGGCGATCACGCGCTGCACGGAGATGCAGGACTGGCCGGCCTGGTAGTTCGAGAAGGTCGCGATACGGGTCGCGGCCCAGTCGAGGTCGGCCTCGGAGGACCAGTCGTCCAGGACGACGGCCGCGGCGTTGCCGCCGAGCTCCAGGGTGCAGTGCTTGTGGGGCACCGACTGCTGGATCGCGTAGCCGACGGTGTCGGAGCCGGTGAAGGAGATGACGGGCAGGCGCTCGTCCTTGACCAGGGCCGGCATCTTGTCGTTGGCGACCGGCAGGACCGACCAGGAACCGGCCGGGAGGTCGGTCTCGGCGAGCAGCTCGCCGAGGATCAGACCGGACAGCGGCGTGGCCGGGGCCGGCTTGAGGATGATCGGCGCGCCGACGGCGATGGCCGGGGCCACCTTGTGGGCGCACAGGTTCAGCGGGAAGTTGAACGGCGCGATGCCGAGGACCGGGCCCTTGACGAAGCGGCGGGTCAGCGCGAGACGGCCGACACCACCGGCGTCGGTGTCCAGGCGCTGGGCCTCTCCGCCGTTGAAGCGGCGGGCCTCTTCGGCGGCGAAGCGGAACACGGACACCGCACGGCCGACCTCACCGCGGGCCCACTTGACGGGCTTGCCGTTCTCGGCGGAGATCAGCTGGGCGATCTCCTCGGTGCGCTCGGCGAGCCGCTTGGACACGTGGTCCAGGGCCGCGGCCCGTACGTGGGCGGGGGTCGCGGAGAACTCCGCCGTCACGGCGTACGCCGCGGCCACGGCCTCTTCGACCTGCTCGTCGGTCGGCACGCTGACGGCGGCGACCAGGCGGCCGTCCCACGGGGAGTGGACGTCGAAGCTGTCCTCGCCGGTGGCCTGGCGGCCGGCGAGCCAGAAGGCGTGGGTGGAAGTCATGCGAATCCCGGCCCTTCGGAAGTGTGCGGTGGGTCCTGACCCCTCCACCGTAGAACTCCGTCGGCGTTTCGGCGTTTGTCCCTGATGGAGCGGCGGGTCGTCGCGCTTCGCCGCTTTGTCACTGTCCAGCCGGCCGGGTGCCGGCCCCTGCGCGCCTAGGAAGGGGTCGAGGTCGCCTTGAGGGCGAGCCACAGCTCCATGCGGACGTCCGGGTCCTCCAGGGAGCGGCCGAGGATCTCCTCGACCCGCTTCATCCGGTAGCGCAGGGTGTGCCGGTGCACGCCGAGGTCGGCCGCGGCCGCGTCCCACTGCCCGTGGCGGGAGAGCCAGGCCTGGAGCGAGGCCACCAGGTCGCCGCGCCCGGTCGCGTCGTGCTCCCGCAGCGCGCGCAGGGTGCCGTCCGCGAAGGCCCGTACGGCGTCGTCGGCCAGCAGCGGCAGGACCGAGCCCGCCGCCATGTCCTCGTGCTCGACCATCGGCCGGCCGCGGCGCCGGGCCACGGCCAGGGCCTGGTCGGCCTGCTTGAGGGCGGCCGCCACACCGCCCGGTCCGGCCGGCGCGGACAGGCCGACCACCAGCTCGTCCGGCTCCGGACCGGCCGCGTCCCGGCCGCGCCGCGCCTCCAGTGCCTCCGCGTGGTCCATGCATGCCTGTACGGCCGAGCCCCCGTCGGAGGCCAGGACCACGAGCCGGCCCTCCTCCGGGACGACGAGCAGCGCCTCTCCGGTCCGGGCCGCCGCCGACTCCACCGTGTCGGCCAGCAGCGCCAGGCCTTCCGGCTGCGCGGTCCCCGCCAGGGCCGGCTCGGCCACGACGAGCCGGAACGGTGCCTCCAGCAGGGCCCCGTACAGGTCCCCGGCCACGGCCCGCGCGTGGTCCGCCTCGCCCGCGAGCAGCATCCGCAGCACCGCCGCCCCCAGCCGGGACTCGGCGTCGTGCAGCGAGCGCGAGCGCTCGGTGGTGAGGGTGAGCAGCGCGACGGCGGAGTGGACGGCGTACCGCTCGGCGGTGCCCAGCGGGGCCGCGGTACCGACGGCGAGCGCGCCGCGGGCGCGCCGGCCCGTGCCCAGGGACTGGAGTTCCACGCGGTCCTCGGAGCCGCCGACCACGGCGCTCGCGGGCGCCGGGCGCTCCCGAAGCCGTTCCACGTCGGGCGTCAGCCGGGCGGCGCGGCGCGCGGCCCAGTCGGGGGCGGCCGCGACGACCGCGCCCGAGGTGTCGTACAGCGCGGCCCAGCCGTGCACGTGCGCGGCCAGTTTCACGAGCAGCTCGGTGGGGCCGTCGACGGAGAGCGCGGCGCGCGTCAGCTCCCGCTGGGCCTCGAATCCGGCGGTGACGGCCCGGTACTGGTCCGCGGCGAGGGCCGCGGAGACCGCCTTGCTGATCGCCAGGAAGGGGGTCCGCCGCGGCACCTCCAGCAGCGGCATGTCCTCGGCTCGCGCGGCCTCGACCAGCGCCTCGGGGATCTCCTCGTAGTTGACGCCGATCGCGAAGCCGATGCCGACGACCCCGGCCGCGGCGAGGCGGCGTACGTAGGCCCGCATCTCCTCGGGGTCTCCCGCGTCCAGCTTCATCGCGGTGATCAGGAGCAGCTCCCCGCCCTCCATATAGGGGACGGGGTCGGCGAGCTCGCTGACGTGGGCCCACCGCACCGGGGTGTCGAGTCGGCCTTCCCCGGCCCGGACGCTGAGCTTGAGCGCCGAGTGCTGGACGAGTGAGGCGAGGGTGAGCGGCATCGGTTACCAGTGGCCTTAGCGGGAGGGGGGCGAGGGGGAGGGCCAGGAGGCAGACCGCCGACGGTTTTCGCCGTGTCGTACGAACGACTCCCCTCGATTCTGCCACCTCGTACGGGTCGGGGCGCGGGTCAGGACGTTCCGGCCAGGCGGACCAGCAGCGGAGCCGCCCGTTCCCCGCGCACCGAGGTCAGCGACAGGACCGCGTGCCCCGGCGGCACGGCGTGCGCCAAGTCCGAGGCGGACCACCGCTCGCGCTCCACCTGGCGCACGGTCACCGCGTCCGTGGTGACCGCCTTGCCGGTGACGAGCTTGCGGAAGGAGTGCATCAGGCGGGTGAGCGGCTGGTCGGCGAAGACGGTGCGGTGGGTGACGTCCCGCGTCTCCACCCACTCCGTGCCCCAGGTCTCGGCGAAGCGCTTGCCGTCCCAGGTTGTGACCCCGGAGAAGGCCATCCGGCAGCCGACCGCCCCGAGCAGCGGGGTGCGCAGCGCCTCCGGTACGTCGTCCAGCGTGCGCAGCGTGAGCAGGACGCCCGCATGCGCCGAGCGCAGCCGCTGGACGCCCCGCACGGTCTCGGCGGTCAGGGTGTGGGAGGCGTCGTCGAAGGCGAGGAAGGCGAAGAGGGAGCGGTCGGTGCGGGCGGCCGCGGCGGCGTTGAACTGGGCGAGCAGCAGCCGGGCCAGCATCCGGGAGGCGTCGGCGTGCCCGCGTTCGGGCAGGTCCACGCGGACCCGGATCGGGTGCTCCAGGGCGCGCAGCGAGAACGGCCGGCCCTGGCCGGTGGTGTCGAAGAAGCCGGCGAAGGCGGGCCGGTCCAGCAGGGCCACCCGGTCGGCGAGGGCGGGGCCGGGGTCCGCGGGGGCGCCGTGCTGGCGGGCCCGGGCGTCGAGTTCGCGCAGCATGGCGTGCTGTCCGGCGAGGTCGCGGCGCAGCGCGTCGAAGGCGGTGGGGACCTGGTCGAGCAGCTCGCGCAGTTCGGGCACGGTCGGGAAGCGGTCGTACGCCGCCCGGAACGGCCCGAGGAGCTGGGCGAGGGCGGTCGCGGCCCGGCGGACGTCGATCCCGGGGACGTCCCCGACGAAGGCCTCGGCGAGCAGGGTGGCGGCCTCGTCGGGGTCGGTGGCGCCGCCGTAGAGGTCGAGGTCGTAGACGGAGGCGGGGTCGCCGACCCGGACCACGACGTCGAAGGCGGCGTCCGGTCCGAGCTGGGCGCCGGCCACGCCGACGGCGACGACGGCGGCCTGGCCGGCGAGGGCCTGGAGCGAGAGCGACTCGACGACGGGCCGCACCAGCTGCCGGGTCTTGCCGGTTCCGGAGGGGCCGACGGCGAGCAGGGAGGTGCCGAGCACGTCGGGGTCGAGGGCGAGGGCGGTACCGCGGCGGGAGTACGGGTTGCGGGCGCCGTCCTCCACGGTGCCGAGCAGCACCTGCCGGGCCAGCAGATCGTGCCGGGCGGCCCGCACGGGCAGGTCCCGCGCCCCGGACGGGTGCACACAGGCCCCGGCGCCCTTGTCACGCACGGCGTCGGCGAAGGCCCGCATCCGCGAGGGGTCGACGCGCACGGAGTCCCAGGCCCGCCGGATCCGGGCGTAGTCCACGTCGTTCATCCGCCCGCCCCCGGCCTCCACCTCCAGCCGCTCGGCCACCTCCCCGAGCCCGGCGGCCCGCAACTGCGGCCACCGCGCCGGGTCGTCCTCCGGCTCCTCGGCAGGTGCCGCCCGGGGGCGGTCCCGGCGGGCCGGATTCGCGGCCGGCCGGATCCGGCGCAGCAGGCGGACCGCGCCGCCGAGCCAGGCGAAGGCCAGGACGACGGCCACGTCGATCGCGGTCTTCGCCGTACTGTCGAGCGCGAGGTTGGCCTCTTGGTCCGTGCCGTACGGCAGGAACGCGAAGACCAGCTGCCGGAGCGGCAGCTGGTGGTTGTCGACGAGGAGGAGCGTGACCCACGCCAGCGGTACGACCGCGAGGGCCGGTGCCCAGGGGCCGCGCACGACGACCAGGCGGCTCCATGCGGTCCGCCAGCTGCCTAGCCGGCCGAACCCGTAGAGGAGCGTCGAGACGAAGAGCAGCTCGTAGATCGGCTTGGCCCGCATCCCGCCCGTCCCCATGACCGGCTCCCCGTTCGCGGCGTACCAGCTGTCCGGGGTGAAGAGGTTGAGCGGTGCGTCCCAGAAGGGGATGTACGTGTTGCGCATCAGGGACCAGACGAGGACACACGCCAGGAAGGAGACGAGTGCTCCGGTGGCAAGAGCCCGGTCTGGGGTCGTCGGCGGTTCCACCGCCGCCCGCGGGAGGTGGCCGTAGCGCCATACGCCCGGCTCGGCGACCGGCCGGGGGGTGCGCAGCCAGTCGGCTACGGTCGGCCCCTGGTCCGGCGCGTGGCGCGGCTTCGGGGGGTGCGCCTGTGGGGCGCCGGCAGGTCTCGGTACGCGATCCGAGCGGGTTGCCCGTCCGTCGTGCGTGCCGTCGGTGTCCATGAAACCCCTGCCCCCTGCCCGTGCCTGCGCTGCGTCGCTCAATGTAGTTGCCCGGCGTCGGCCGTGGGCCCGTACCCGCGCTCCTGTGCGCCGCGCCGTCCGCAAGACGCGCGCGCGGGTCCTTCCTATGGCCGTCACGGACAAGGACACGCGGTGATCACTACCGAACGGAGCATGCAGGACCACCGCTCCCGGGCCTAGCCTGCGGACAAAGAGACAAGTGCGTCCGAAAACACCCCCCAGGAGCCCCCTATGACCGCTGTTCCGCAGGAGCGCAAGATCGTCACCGCGATCCCCGGCCCCAAGTCGCAGGAGCTGCAGGCCCGCCGCCTCCAGACCGTGGCCGGTGGCGTGGGCTCCGTGCTGCCCGTCTTCACGGCCCGCGCGGGCGGCGGCATCATCGAGGACGTCGACGGCAACCGCCTGATCGACTTCGGCTCCGGCATCGCCGTGACCTCGGTCGGCGCCTCCGCCGAGGCCGTCGTGCGCCGCGCCTCCGCGCAGCTCGCCGACTTCACCCACACCTGTTTCATGGTCACCCCGTACGAGGGCTACGTCGAGGTCTGCGAGGCCCTCGCCGAGCTGACCCCGGGCACCCACGCCAAGAAGTCGGCCCTGTTCAACTCCGGCGCCGAGGCCGTCGAGAACGCCGTCAAGATCGCCCGTTCGTACACCAAGCGCCAGGCCGTCGTCGTCTTCGACCACGGCTACCACGGCCGTACGAACCTCACCATGGCGCTGACCGCGAAGAACATGCCGTACAAGCAGGGCTTCGGTCCGTTCGCCCCCGAGGTCTACCGCGTCCCGGTCGCCTACGGCTACCGCTGGCCCACCGGTGCCGAGAACTGCGGCCCCGAGGCCGCCGCCCAGGCGATCGACCAGATCACCAAGCAGATCGGCGCCGAGAACGTCGCCGCGATCATCATCGAGCCGGTCCTCGGCGAGGGCGGCTTCATCGAGCCGGCCAAGGGCTTCCTGCCCGCGATCGTGAAGTTCGCCAACGACAACGGCATCGTCTTCGTCGCCGACGAGATCCAGTCCGGCTTCTGCCGCACCGGCCAGTGGTTCGCGTGCGAGGACGAGGGCATCGTCCCGGACCTGATCACCACCGCCAAGGGCATCGCGGGCGGTCTGCCGCTCGCCGCCGTGACCGGCCGCGCCGAGATCATGGACGCCGCGCACGCGGGTGGCCTGGGTGGCACCTACGGCGGTAACCCGGTGGCGTGCGCCGGTGCGCTCGGCTCCATCGAGACCATGAAGGAGCTCGACCTCAACGCCGCGGCGAAGAAGATCGAGTCCGTCATGAAGGCCCGCCTGACGGCCATGCAGGAGAAGTACGACATCATCGGCGACATCCGCGGCCGCGGCGCCATGATCGCGATCGAGCTGGTCAAGGACCCGGTGTCCAAGACCCCGTTCCCGGAGGCGGCCGGCGCGCTCGCCAAGGCCTGCCACGCCGAGGGGCTGCTCGTCCTCACCTGTGGCACCTACGGCAACGTGCTCCGCTTCCTCCCGCCGATCGTCATCGGCGAGGACCTGCTGAACGAGGGCCTGGACCTCATCGAGGCCGCGTTCGCGGCCATCGGCACGGCCATCTGATCGAACGGCTAGAACGTGCGCACGCCGCGACCGGTACCTACCGGCGGTAACGGGCGGACGCTGTGAAGAAGCTGTGGGGGGCCGATGGCGGGAGCGCGATCCTGCTGTCGGTCCCCCTTTCGCTGCCGTACGGTTTCTGCAGATGAGTGAGACACCCCGCTCCAGGGAAACCGGGGGCGACACCAGTACTGGGCTTCCCCAGCACCGTACTGGGCATGCGTTCGCGCACACTCCTCACCGATCGGACGGCCGTTCGCCCCAAACCCCCCGGGGCGCCCGGCAACCCGATCCGGGCGGCCGTCCCGGAACCATCCCCCCTGTTCCGGGACGGCCGGCCACTCCTCTCCTGATCGCCGCGGTCTGCGGCCTCCTCTTCTCCCTGGTCACCTGGCAGGTGCTGGTCTCCGGCCCGCTGCTGACCCCGGACCACGCGCTGAGCCGCGCCCTGGTGCGCGCGGTTCCGGACTCCGTCACCGAGCGCCTCTCCGACCTCGGCAACATCCCGGTCGCCGTGCCCGTCCTCGTCCTGGCCATGGCGTACGCCGCCCGGCGCGGGCGGGCGCTCGCCGCCGGGGCCGCGGGTCTGGCGATGGCCCTGGTGCCGGCCCTGGTCATCCCGTTCAAGGAGTGGACCGCCCGGCCCGGACCCCTGGAGCCCTGGGCCGCCGGCTACTTCCCCTCGGGCCACACGGCCACCGCCGCCGTCGCGTACCTCGGCGCGGCCCTGCTCGTGCGCCCGTACACCCGCCGGGCATGGCCGACGGCCGCCGCCCTGATCCTCACGGGGGCGACGGCCGTCGGGCTGATCCTGCGGGGGTGGCACTGGCCGCTGGACGTACTGGCCAGCCTGCTGCTCTGCGCTCCCCTGCTGCTCGGAGTGGCGTGGGCCGGCCGGGCCGGCCGGGCGGGACGCGCGGGACGGCTCAGCCTCCGAAGTACGCGTCGAAGTTCCGGCTGAACTCCCAGCCTCCGAAGCGGTCCCAGTTGATCGACCAGGTCATCAGGCCGCGCAGCCCCGGCCAGGTGCCGTGGGTCTGGTAGGTCCCGCAGTCGGTCCTCTTGGTCAGACAGTTCAGGGCCTTGTTCACCTCCGCGGGCGAGGTGTGGCCGTTGCCCGCGTTCGTCGTGGCCGGCAGGCCGATGGCGACCTGGTCCGGGCGCAGGGCCGGGAAGACCCGGGCGGTGTTCCCGGCGACCGGGAAGCCGGTCAGCAGCATGTCGGTCATGGCGATGTGGAAGTCCGCGCCCCCCATGGAGTGGTACTGGTTGTCGAGGCCCATGATCGAGCCCGAGTTGTAGTCCTGGACGTGGAGCAGGGTGAGGTCGTCACGCAGGGCGTGGATGACCGGGAGGTACGCACCGGCGCGCGGGTCCTGGCCGCCCCAGGGGCCGGAGCCGTAGTACTGGTAGCCCAGCTGGACGAAGAAGGTCTCCGGGGCCATGGTCAGGACGAAGTCCGGTCCGTAGCGGGCCTTCAGGGTCTTCACGGCCGAGATCAGGTTGACGACCACCGGGGTGGTGGGCGCCCGGAAGTCGGTGTCCCCGGTGGCCAGGGACAGGGAGTGGCCCTCGAAGTCGATGTCCAGGCCGTCGAGGCCGTACTCGTCGATGATGTTGCCGACGGAGGAGACGAAGGTGTCCCGGGCGGCCGTGCTCGCGAGCTGGACCTGGCCGTTCTGGCCGCCGATCGAGATGAGCACCTTCCTGCCGGCCGCCTGCCTGGCCTTGATGGCCGCCTTGAACTCCGCCGGGGATTCGGCGTTCGGGCATTCCGCGACCGGGCAGAGCCGGAAGCGGATGTCGCCCGAGGTCACCGAAGTGGGTTCGCCGAAGGCGAGGTTGATGACGTCCCAGGAGGCGGGGACGTCGGCCATCCGGACGTGTCCGGAGCCGTTGGCGAAGCTCGCGTGCAGGTAGCCGACGAGCGCGTGCGGGGGGAGGCCGCCCCCGCCGCCTCCCCCGCCACCGGGCGTGGTCGCGGAGGCGGGCGCGCTCTGCGGGGAGGCGCCCGCCGCGTTCACCGCGCTGACCCGGAAGGTGTAGGTGGTGGCCGCGGCGAGGCCGGTCACGGCCGCCGAGGCCGAGGTGACGGACAGCGGCGCCGCGCCGTCCCGGTGGACGGTGTACGAGGTGGCGCCCGGGACCGCCGGCCAGGACAGCGCGACGGACGTCGACGAGGTGGCGGAGGCGGTCAGGCCGGTGGGGGCGGCCGGGGGCTGGGGCTGCCCGGGGCCGCCGGGGTCCGGGCCGACCAGGGTGAGGTCGTCGGTGAGATGGGCGGGCTGGCCGTACCAGCCGTGGGTGTAGACGGTCACCGAGGTCGTGGACGGACCGGTGCGGAAGGTGGTCGTCAGTTGCTTCCACGCTCCCGGCGTCTGCGTCCAGGTCGACACGTCGGTGGTGCCGGTGCCGGTCGCGCCGAGGTAGACGTACGCGCCCTGCACCCAGGCGCCGAGCGTGTACGCCGAGTCGGGCCTGACGGTGACGGACTGGGAGCAGCGGGCGTTGTCCTGGCCCGCCGGGGTGGCCCTCAGGGCGGAACTTCCGCCGTGGACGGGTGTGGTGACGACGGCTCCGCTGCCGCCGGAGCAGCTCCAGCCGTCGAGGCCGGACTCGAAGCCGCCGTTGCGTACGAGGTCGGCGTCGGCCGCCGCGGCGGGCGGGCCTGCGGCGAGGAGGCCGGCCACCGCGAGGGCGGCGGCCGTGAGGAAGGGTAGGGCTCTGCGCACAACTGCCTCCGGTGCGTGGGGGGATGGAGGGGGTCAGCGGCGCCCAAGATGGTCCAGACCAATACCCTTGTCAAGACTTCCGGCCTCCTTCGCGGGCACGCCCGCGGCCGCCTCGTGCATCGCGAGCTCCAGCACGGCCGGATCGGTGAGCGTCCCCTCGCCGTCCGGGAGCACCAGCCAGCGCACCCCGCCGGTCGCCCGGCCGGGGTACGGGACCACGATCCAGCTCCCGCGCCCGGCGCCCCGTACGCCCGTGCCGAGCCAGCGCGACGCCGTGCCCGCGGGCACGAAGAAGCCCACCCTGGAGTCGCCGAAGTCGGCGAGCACCGGGCCGGGCCGGTCGAGCAGCAGGCGGAGCACGTCGAGGGTGGGCCGCCCCAGCTCCCCGGGCAGGACCAGCACGTCCCAGCGCCGGCCGGCGGGCAGCAGGGCGACCCCGAGGGGGTTGCGCTCCCACTCCCACCGGCAGGCGTCCGGATCCGGCGCCACCGATACCAGCCAGTCCACTGCCGTCTTGGTCCCCGGAATCGTCATCGCCCGGCCTCCGCTCCCTGTAGGTGAGGGGTTCTCACCTGGAGAGAGCGGGGCCGGGCGCGGGTATGACGCGGGTTTCGTTACTCCAAGGTAGTGAATCGGGTCACACGGCGACGAGTGGTCGGCGCCGGGCGTGCGCGGCGCACGGTCGAGTGCCCGCGAGGGGAGGGACGCCCTAGCTGTCGAAGCCGAGGCCGAAGCGGTCCAGCGTCTTGAGCCACAGGTTCCGGTGTCCGCCGCGGGCGTCCGCGCGGGCCAGCGACCACTTGGTGAGCGCGATCCCGGTCCAGGCGAAGGGCTCGGGCGGGAACGGCATCGGCTTGGACTTCACCATCTCCAGCCGCGTGCGCTCGGTGGAGAGCCCGTCCAGCAGGTCCAGCATCACGTCCGCCCCGAACCGGGTGGCTCCCACGCCGAGGCCCGTGTAGCCGGCCGCGTAGGCCACCTTGCCCGCGTGCGCGGTGCCGAAGAAGGCGGAGAAGCGCGAGCAGGTGTCGATGGCACCGCCCCAGGCGTGGCTGAACTTCAGCCCCTCCAGCTGCGGGAAGGCCGTGAAGAAGTGCTCCGCGAGCTTGAGGTAGGTCTCGGGGCGGTGGTCGTACTCGGAGTCGAGCTTCCCCCGGTAGGGGTAGATCGCGTCGTAGCCGCCCCACAGGATCCGGTGGTCGCGGGTGATCCGGAAGTAGTGGAACTGGTTGGCGCTGTCGCCGAGCCCCTGCCGCCTCTTCCAGCCGATCGCGGCCAGCTGGGCCTCGTCGAGCGGCTCGCTCATCAGCGCGTAGTCGTAGACCGGGACGGTGAACGGGCGGACCCGGCGGACCAGCGAGGGGAAGATGTTGGTGCCGAGGGCGACCCGGCGCGCGAGGATCGTGCCGTAGGGGGTCGTCACGGTCATCCCGGAGCCGGCCGCGGCCAGCTTGAGGCCGCGGGTGTTCTCGTAGATCCGCACCCCGAGCTCCAGGCAGGCCCGCTTGAGGCCCCAGGCCAGCTTCGCGGGGTTGAGCATGGCGACGCCGTCGCGGTCCCAGAGGCCCGCGAGGAAGGTCGGCGAGTCGACCTCGGCACGCACCGCCTCGCCGTCCAGCCATTCGGAGCCGTCGGCGAGGCCCAGGCGCAGCGCCTCCTCGTGCAGTTCGCGCAGCTCCTCGACCTGGTGCGGTTCGGTGGCGACGTCGATCTCGCCGGTCCGTTCGAAGTCGCAGTCGATGCCGTAGCGGGCGACGGCCTCCTCGATGGCGTCGAGGTTGCGGGCGCCCATCTCCTCCAGCTTGGCCAGCTCGCCGGGCCAGCGGGCCAGCCCGTTACTGAGGCCGTGGGTGAGGGAGGCGGCGCAGAAACCGCCGTTGCGGCCGGAGGCGGCCCAGCCCGCCTCCTTGCTCTCGATCAGTACGACGTCCCGCCCGGGGTCGCGCTCCTTGGCGATCAGGGCGGTCCACAGTCCGCTGTAGCCGCCGCCGATGACCAGCAGGTCGCAGCGCTCGTCGGAGGTCAGCGCCGGCTCGGCGGCCGGCTTGCCGGGGTCGTCCAGCCAGTACGAGACCGGCTTCGCTTCGGAAAGGGATTTCGCAACACTACGCATGGCGACTGGGGCCATGGCTTCCAACTCCCTACGGAACTGATGACGTGCTTTCCCGAATTACTTCGGTTGTGCCTTCTTGCGGCGGTTGCCGACCATCTGGCCGGCGAGGACCACCAGCACCGCGATGACGAACATCGCCGTACCGATGACGTTGATCTGCACAGGCGTACCGCGCTGGGCCGATCCCCACACGAACATGGGGAAGGTGACGGTGTTGCCCGAGTTGAAGTTGGTGATGATGAAGTCGTCGAAGGAGAGCGCGAAGGAGAGCAGCGCGCCCGCCGCGATGCCGGGTGCCGCGATCGGCAGGGTGACCCGTACGAAGGTCTGCACCGGGCCGGCGTAGAGGTCGCGGGCGGCCTCCTCCAGCCGCGGGTCCATGGACAGGACACGCGCCTTGACGGCGGCGACGACGAAGCTCAGGCAGAACATGATGTGCGCTATCAGGATCGTCCAGAAGCCCAGCTGGATGCCCATGTTGAGGAAGAGCGCGAGCAGCGAGGCCGCCATCACGATCTCGGGCATGGCCATGGGCAGGAAGATCAGCGAGTTGACCGCCCCGCGCGCCCGGAAGCGGTAGCGCACGAGCGCGAAGGCGATCGCGGTGCCCAGTGCGGTCGCGACGAGGGTGGACCAGAGGGCGATCTGGAGCGAGAGGGACAGGGAGCCGCACATGTCGGCGACCCCGCAGGGGTCCTTCCACGCGTCGAGGGAGAACTCCTGCCAGGCGTAGTTGAACCGCCCGGTGGGGTTGTTGAAGGAGAAGACGGTGACGACGACGTTCGGCAGGATCATGTACGCGAGCGTGCCGAGGCCCGCGATGACGACCAGGTTGCGCCGGAGCCAGGTGAGGGGATTGCGCATCAGACCAGGTCCTCCGTCCCCGCTCGGCGGATGTAGATGGTGACCATGATCAGCACGATGGCCATGAGGATGAAGGACAGCGCGGCCGCCGTCGGGTAGTCGAGGATCCGCAGGTACTGCGACTGGATGACGTTGCCGATCATCCGGGTGTCCGTGGACCCGAGCAGCTCGGCGTTCACGTAGTCGCCGCTCGCCGGGATGAAGGTGAGCAGGGTCCCGGAGACCACGCCCGGCATCGAGAGCGGGAAGGTCACCTTCCGGAAGACCGTGGCGGGGCGTGCGTACAGGTCCCCGGCCGCCTCGTGGAGGCGGGTGTCGATGCGCTCCAGCGAGGAGTACAGCGGCAGGATCATGAAGGGGAGGAAGTTGTACGTCAGACCGCAGACCACCGCGAGCGGCGTGGCCAGCACCCGGTCCCCCTCGGTCATGCCGAGCCAGCTGGTGACGTCGAGGAAGCCGATGTTGTTGAGGACGCCGACCACCGGGCCGCCGTCGGCCAGGATCGTCTTCCAGGCCAGCGTGCGGATCAGGAAGCTGGTGAAGAACGGGGCGATGACCAGGACGAGGAGCAGGTTGCGCCAGCGGCCGGCCTTGAAGGCGATCAGGTAGGCCAGGGGGTACCCGAGCAGCAGGCACAGCGCGGTCGCGGTGCCCGCGTAGAGCAGCGAGCGCAGGAACTGCGGGTAGTACTCGGTGAAGGCGTCCCAGTAGGTCCCGAAGTGCCAGGTGACCTGGAAGCCCTCTTCGAGGGAGCCGGTCTGCACCGAGGTGGAGGCCTGGTAGACCATCGGCAGCACGAAGAACACCAGCAGCCACAGGATGCCGGGGAGCAGCAGCCAGTACGGGATCAGCCGCTTGCGCAGGGACGCCCTGTGCACCGGGGGTTCGGTGGGGGCGGGCGCCTTTGGCGGCGCCGCGGTGGTCGTCATGCGCTCTCCTCCACCGTCTCGATGCCCGCGTCGATGTCCTGGGCCGCGTCGAGGCCGAAGGTGTGCTCCGGGTTCCAGTGCAGGATCACCTCGGCGCCCGGCACCAGGCGGCCGTCCCGCTCGATGTTCTGGGCGTACACCTCCAGCTCCGGACAGACCTGGCTGTCGATGACGTACTGCGTGGAGACGCCGATGAAGGAGGAGTCGGCTATCCGGCCGGCGACCTTGTTGCGGCCGGCCGCGATGGTGTGCTCCTCGTCGGCATGGACCAGGGAGATCTTCTCGGGGCGCACCCCGACCAGGAGCTTTCCGCCCGCGCGGGGGGTCGTCGAACATCGGGCGGCGGGCAGCCGCAGGGTGGTACCGGAGGCGGAGACGACGACCTCGGAGCCGGCGGAGTCCACCGAGGCCTCGATGAGGTTCGAGGTGCCGAGGAAGTTGGCGACGAAGGTGGTGCCCGGGTTCTCGTACAGCTCGGCGGGGGCGCCCAGCTGCTCGACGCGGCCGCCGTTCATCACGGCGACCGTGTCGGCCATGGTCATGGCCTCCTCCTGGTCGTGCGTGACGTGCACGAAGGTGATGCCGACCTCGGTCTGGATCCGCTTGAGCTCCAGCTGCATCTGGCGGCGCAGCTTGAGGTCGAGGGCGCCGAGCGGCTCGTCGAGGAGGAGGACCTGCGGGTGGTTGATCAGCGCGCGGGCGACGGCGACGCGCTGCTGCTGGCCGCCGGAGAGCTGGTGCGGCTTGCGCTGGGCGAACTGGCCGAGCTGGACCAGCTCCAGCATGTCGTCGACCTGCTTCTTGACCGACTTGATGCCCCGGCGGCGCAGCCCGAAGGCGACGTTCTCGAAGATGCTCAGGTGCGGGAAGAGCGCGTAGCTCTGGAAGACCGTGTTGACCGGGCGCTTGTACGGCTGCAGGTCGGTGACCTCCCGGTCGCCGAGGTGCACCGTGCCGGTGGAGGGCTCCTCCAGGCCGGCGATCATGCGCAGGGTGGTGGTCTTCCCGCAGCCCGAGGCGCCGAGCAGGGCGAAGAAGGAGCCCTGGGGGATGGTGAGATCCAGCGGGTGCACGGCGGTGAACGTGCCGTAGTGCTTGCTGATCCCGGAGAGGCGGACGTCGCCGCCCGCGGTCTTGTCAGTCATGGATGGTCCCGGGGTTGGGTGGGTCAAGGGGTCGAAGGCTCGGCGGAGCGGATGCGGAGCGGGCCGGGCCGCGCCGCCGGAGAGGTCCGGGGGCCGGCGCCGGAGAGGTCCGGGGGCCGGCGCCGCGGTCCGGCGGGACCGGCCCGCCGCAAGGCGTGCGTCAGGCGCCGATGAGCTTGGCGAACTTCTCCTCGTACGCCGTCTCTTCCTCGCTGGTGAGGGAGCGGAAGGCGTGGGCCTTGGCGGCCATCGCCTTGTCCGGGACGATCAGGGGGTTGTCCGCGAGCGCGGGGTCGATCTTGGCCAGCTCGTCCTTGACGCCCTCGACCGGGCAGACGTAGCTGATGTACGCGGCCAGCTGGGCGGCGATCTCGGGCTCGTAGTAGAAGTCGATGAGCTTCTCCGCGTTGGCCTTGTGCCGGGCCTTGGCGGGGACCAGCAGGTTGTCGCTGGAGGTGATGTATCCGGGGGCGGGGATGGCGTACTTGATGTCCGGGTTGCCGGCCTGGAGCTGGATGATGTCCCCGGCCCAGGCGAGGCAGGCCGCGATGTCGCCCTTGTCGAGGTCGGAGGTGTAGTCGTTGCCGGTGAAGCGGCGGATCTGGTTCTTGTCCACGCCCTTCTGGAGCCGGCCGATGGCCTCGTCGAAGTCGGCGGTGGTGAATTTCGCCGGGTCCTTGCCCTGGTCGAGCAGGGTCATGCCGACGCTGTCGCGCATCTCGGTGAGGAAGCCGACGCGGCCCTTGAGGGAGGGGTCGTCGAGCAGCTGGGTGACGGAGTCGACCTTCTTGCCGCCGGTCGCCTTCTCGTTGTAGGCGATGACGGTGTCGATGCCGGTCCAGGGGTAGCTGTAGGACCGTCCCGGGTCCCAGTCGGGGGTGCGGAACTGCGGGATCAGGTTGGCGTAGGCGTGCGGGAGGTGCGCCGGGTCCAGCTTCTGCGCCCAGCCGAGGCGGATGATGCGGGCGGCGAGCCAGTCGGTGACGACGATCAGGTCGCGGCCGGTGTCCTGGCCGGCCGCGAGCTGGGGGCGGACCTTGCCGAAGAACTCGACGTTGTCGTTGATGTCCTCGGTGTACTTGACCTTGATGCCGGTCCGCTTGGTGAACTCCTCCAGCGTGGGACGGCTCTTCTCGTCCTCGCTGGTGTCCATGTACTCGGTCCAGTTGGAGAAGTTGATCTCCTTCTCCTGGGCCGAGTGGTCGTCGGAGGCCACTGCTGCGTCGCCCTCACGTTTGGCGGGCGGGATCCCGCACCCGGTGAGGGCGGACAGCCCTCCGAGGGTGAGCGCTCCGACTCCGGAGGCGCGCAGCAGCGAGCGGCGGGTGAGGGCGCCGCGCCCGCTGGTGATGCTGCGCCGCATCGCGGCGAGTTGCGCCGCCGAGAGGCGGTCGGGCTCGAACTGCTCCATGCGCTGTGCCCTTTCGGGAGGTGTACCGCTGGTCAGGCGGTGGGCCCACGCGGCGTCGGCCGCAGATGGTTACGGACGGTCCCCGAAGATCGTGCGGTGCCAGTCCTTCTCGGCTACCGCGGTGTTGTCGTACATCACGTGCTTGACCTGCGTGTACTCCTCGAAGGAGTAGGTCGACATGTCCTTTCCGAAGCCGCTGGCCTTGTAGCCCCCGTGGGGCATCTCGCTGATGATCGGAATGTGGTCGTTGACCCAGACGCAGCCCGCCTTGATCTCGCGGGTGGCCCGGTTCGCCCGGTAGAGGTCACGGCTCCAGGCGGAGGCCGCGAGTCCGTACGGGGTGTCGTTGGCCAGCGCGATGCCCTCGTCGTCGGTGTCGAAGGGCAGGACGACGAGGACCGGGCCGAAGATCTCGGACTGGACCACCTCGCTGTCCTGTGCGGCGCCAGCGATGAGGGTGGGCCGGTAGTACGCGCCCTCGGCCAGGTCCCCGGCCGGGATCTCGCCGCCGGTGACGACGGTGGCGTAGGCGCGGGCGCGCTCGACGAACCCGGCGACGCGGTCGCGCTGGGCGTGCGAGACCAGCGGGCCGAGGTCGGTGGTGGGCGCGAAGGGGTCGCCGAGGCGGACGCTCTCCATCAGCTCGGCCACCCGGGAGACGAAGGCGTCGTACAGGGGGCGCTGGACGTAGGCACGGGTGGCGGCCGTGCAGTCCTGGCCGGTGTTGATGAGGGAGGCGGCGACGGCGCCGTGCGCGGCGGCCTCCAGGTCGGCGTCGTCGAAGACGAGGAAGGGGGCCTTGCCGCCGAGCTCCAGGTGGAGCCGCTTGACGGTGGCGGTGGCGATCTCGGCGACCCGCTTGCCGACGGCGGTGGAGCCGGTGAAGGAGGTCATCACCACGTCGGGGTGGCCCACCAGGTGCTCTCCGGCTTCACGGCCGGCGCCGGTGACGATGTTGATCACGCCGTCGGGCAGGCCCGCGTCCTTGGCGGCCTGCGCGAACATCAGGGAGGTCAGCGGGGTGAGCTCGGCGGGCTTGAGGACGATGGTGTTGCCCGCGGCGATCGCCGGGAGGATCTTCCAGGCGGCCATCTGGAGCGGATAGTTCCAGGGCGCGATCGAGCCGACGACCCCGATGGCCTCACGGCGTACGTACGAGGTGTGGTCGCCCGAGTACTCGGCGGCCGCCTGCCCCTGGAGGTGCCGGGCGGCGCCCGCGAAGAAGGCGGTGTTGTCGATGGTCCCCGGTACGTCGAACTCCGTGGACAGCTTGATCGGCTTGCCGCACTGGAGGGACTCGGCGTACGCGAAGTCCTCCGCCTGCTCGGCCAGGACGGCCGCCAGCCGGTGCAGGGCGTCCGAGCGCTCGCCGGGGGTGGCGCCGGACCAGCCCGGGAAGGCCCTCTTGGCGGCGGCGACGGCCTCGTCGACGTCCGCGGTGCTCGCGAGCTCGTAGGTCAGGACCTCGTCGCCGGTCGCCGGATCGACCACGGTGTGTGACTGTCCGGAGGTGCCGGACCTCAGTTGCCCGTCGATGTACTGCGCGCCGTCTGCGAAGCGGTCTTTGACCTGGAAGCGGTTGCCCATAACGCTCTCACGCTCTCCGTAGCTACAGTTCGAGCTACAGCTCGAATTGAGTGCCGATCCTGGCAGAGGTGATGCCCTCGGCCAAGTGATTCCGTTGTTGCCTTTTGATTACGCGACGGAATCGGTCGACCATGTGTCGAGGCACACCGAAAATCCGGTACGAAGTGTCAGTGGCGACTGCCAGACTCGCGTGCATGGAGATGATGGACGAACTGATCAAGCAGGTCAGCCGTGGTGAGCGGGTGAAGTACCTGCCGTTCTGGGGGCACCGCCCGCAGCCGGACGGCAGGCTCGGGCCGAGCTGCCTGAGCCAGTGGTGGCCCGCTTCCTTCACTGTCGGTGACGTCCGTTATGCGACTGCGGAACACTGGATGATGGCCGGCAAGGCCCGGATCTTCGGCGATGCCGAGGCGGAGCGCGCCGCCGTGGAGGCGAAGAGCCCGGCGCAGGCGAAGAAGGTCGGGCGGCTGGTGCGCGGCTTCGACAACGCGATATGGGAGCGGGAGCGCTTCGCCCTGGTGGTGGAGGGCAGCGTGCACAAGTTCGACTCCGACCCGGCGCTGCGCGGGTACCTGCTGGGCACCGGGAAGCGGGTGCTGGTGGAGGCGAGCCCGATGGACCGGATCTGGGGCATCGGGCTGGCGGCAGACGACGAGCGAGCCCTGGACCCGGCGCGCTGGCGCGGACTGAACCTGCTGGGCTTCGCCCTCATGGAGGCCCGCGAGCGGCTGCGCGGGACGAGCGGCTGACGCAGCGGCGCCGGGCCGCCGCCGTCCCGCCGAGGTCCCGCTGACGTAAATGCGTGGCGGCGGCCCGGACGGGCCGCCTAACGTGATCAGCGTCCAGGTGCGAAGGCGAGACCTACTTCGACTCATAATCGGGCGGCCGCGGGTTCGAGTCCCGTCACCGGCTTCGGGCCGGTGTAGCTCAGCTGGCAGAGCACCTTGTGGTTTCGCCGACTTCGATCTCTGGACACCTACGTCACGCACCTCCCGGTGCGCAGGCTGCGGCTCCTTCTTTTGCAAAGAAACCCAGGCCGCCGCCACCTTGATCTCGGGAGGCCGGCGTGGGGGATGCCCGGTGCGCAGGCGACGGTTACTTCTGGGAACCCGGAGGTCGTGGGTTCGAATCCCACCCGGCTCGTCACCCGCAAGGGAACGGGCCGGTGGAGCAGCCAGGTAGCTCGTCGGGCATAAAGTCCGCCGCCGACTCCCGATCTCGGGCATCCCTCACCCGACGCCTCCCCCGCTTCCATCGAATTCGGGGGGATTCTCATGGCTCGTTTCAACCAGCGCGCGCCCAAGCCGACGCCCGCCTCGCCCACTTCGCCCGTCCGTTCCACCGGACCCGCCCGCACCGCTCAGGGCGGCCCGGGCCACCTGCGCGACCCGCGCTCCGAGCTGTTCCTGCTCGGCGTCGCCAACTTCGTGACGCAGCGGACCGCCTACGAGGGCGGCGGGGCGCGCGACGACCGGTTCGCGGCACTCGTACGCATCCTCGCCGTCGAGGATCCCGTCTGGACGGCCGGCCTGCTGGGCTGGCTCCGCGGGGACGCGAACATGCGGACCGCCTCGCTCGTCGGCGCCGCCGAGTACGTGAAGGCCCGGCTCGACGCCGGCGCCACCGACGGGCCTTCGAACCGCCAGGTGGTCGACTCCGTGCTGCGGCGCGCGGACGAGCCCGGTGAGCTGCTGGCCTACTGGACGGCGGCGTACGGGCGCAACGTGCCCAAGCCCGTCAAGCGCGGGATCGCCGACGCCGTACGCCGGCTCTACTCCGGCACCTCGCTGCTGAAGTACGACACCGACTCCAAGGCCTACCGCTTCGGCGACGTCCTCAACCTCGTGCACGCCTCCCCCGACCCGGCCAAGCCCTGGCAGGGCGAGCTGTTCCGCTACGCCCTCGACCGCAGGCACAACCCGGAGAGCGCCGAGGTGCCGGCGGACAACCGGACCCTCGCGGCCCACCGGGCGCTGATGGAGCTGCCGGTACAGGAACGCCGGGCACAGGTCACCGCCCCGGACGGGGCGGAGCGACTCGCGGCGGCGGGCATGACCTGGGAGTCGCTGGCCGGCTGGCTGCAGGGGCCGATGGACGCGGCCGCCTGGGAGGCGGTCATCCCGTCCATGGGTGCGATGGCGCTGCTGCGCAACCTGCGCAACTTCGACCGGGCCGGAGTCTCGGACGCGGTGGCCGCACAGGTCGCGGCGAGGATCTCCGACCCGGAGGTCGTCGCGCGGTCCCGGCAGTTCCCCTTCCGCTACCTGGCCGCCTATCAGCACGCGCCCTCGCTGCGCTGGTCGTACCCGCTGGAGCAGGCGCTCGGCCACTCGCTGGCCAACGTACCGGCGCTGCCGGGCCGGACGCTGGTCCTCGTCGACCGGTCCGGGTCGATGTGGTCCCCGCTGTCGGACCGCTCCGAGCTCAACCGGGCGGACGCGGCGGCCATTTTCGGAACGGCGCTGGCGCTGCGGGCCGAGCAGGCCGACCTGGTGCAGTTCGGTACGACCAGCGAGGCGGTCCGGTGCGACCGCGGCCAGTCCGTACTGAAGGTGCTGGAGCGGTTCGGACAGCTCGGCGGGACCTACACGGCCGCGGCGGTGAAGAAGTACTACGACGGCCACGACCGGGTGTTGATCGTCACCGACGAGCAGGCCGCCTCGTACGGCTACGGCGGCGATCCGACGGTCGAGGTGCCGGCCGCGGTTCCGGTCTACACCTGGAACCTGGCCGGCTACCGGGTGGGGCACGCGCCCTCCGGTACCGCGAACCGGCACACCTTCGGCGGGCTCACCGACGGGGCCTTCCGGATGGTGTCCCTGATCGAGGCCGGCCGCGACGCCGGCTGGCCGTGGGCCTCCTGAGGCGGCCGATCAGACCTTCTCGCGTACCTGGGAGTTGTCGTAGGGGCTGCCGTAGGGCGAGTCGTCGTCGTACCCGCCCTCCGTGAAGCCGGCGAATACGACCGCGACCATCACGGCGCCCAGCACGATGCCGATCGCACCCAGGATGATGCCGGCGAGGGCCATCCCGCCGTTGTCCGCCTCGCCGCGGCTCGCCTTGCCGCGGCCCAGGGCGCCGAAGACGACCGCGGCCGCCCCGAGCGCTATCGCGAAGAAGCTGGTGATGCAGCCGACGACCGCAAGGATCCCGAGGACGAGCGCGGCGATGCCGAAGCCGTTGCTGCGCTGCGCCCCGTAGGGCGGCGGGTACGCGCCCTGGCCCGGGTATCCCGGGTATCCCGGGTATCCCGGGTATCCCGGGTGGCCGGTCTGCGCGGGGTATCCGGCGTCGCCGGGGTATCCGTAGCCGGGCTGGGCCGGATACCCGTACGCCGCGGACGCGGGCGGCCCGGTCATCGGGGTCGGAGTCGGGGTCGGCGTCTGTATCGGAGGCGGGGTCTGTGCGGCCGGGGTCTGCGTGTACGGGGGGAACTGGTCGCCCGGCATCCCGGCGAGTGTCGGCTGGTCGTGCACGGACGGCGGGCCCGACACGCCCGGCGCCCCCTGTGCCCCCTGCGGCTTGCCCAGCTCGACCGCCGGCCGCTCCAGCGGCGCCCACGGGTCTCGCGGCTCGGGACTGCTGTCGGTCATACGGCGCCCCCCTCTCGTACAGCCATGCTAAGCGCTGCCACCGACAGTCACGGGCGTGCCTACGATGAATCCCGACCTGCCCGCACCCGCGTCCTCCCGGAGGCACCCCCATGACCGACCTGCACCCCTTCATCGCGGGGCTGCCCAAGGCCGAACTCCACGTCCACCACGTCGGCTCGGCATCCCCGCGCATCGTGGCCGAGCTCGCCTCCCGGCACCCCGACTCGAAGGTCCCCACCGACCCCGAGGCCCTCGCCGACTACTTCACCTTCACCGACTTCGCGCACTTCATCGAGGTCTACCTGTCGGTGGTCGACCTGGTCCGCACCCCGGACGACGTGCGCACCCTCACCTTCGAAGTCGCCCGCGACATGGCCCGGCAGAACATCCGCTACGCCGAGCTGACCATCACCCCGTACTCCTCCACCCGCCGCGGCATCGACGAGAAGGCCTTCATGGAGGCCATCGAGGACGCCCGCCGGGCCGCCGAGAGCGAACTCGGCGTCATCCTGCGCTGGTGCTTCGACATCCCCGGCGAGGCCGGCCTGGAGGCCGCCGCCGAGACCGCCCGGCTCGCCGTCGACCACCGCCCCGAGGGGCTGGTCTCCTTCGGCCTCGGCGGCCCCGAGATCGGCGTCCCGCGCCCGCAGTTCAAGCCGTACTTCGACGCCGCCCGCGCCGTCGGCCTGCGCAGCGTCCCGCACGCCGGCGAGACCACCGGCCCGGAGACGATCTGGGACGCCATCCGCGAGCTCGGCGCCGAGCGCATCGGCCACGGCACCAGCGCCACCCAGGACCCGGAGCTGCTCGCGTACCTCGCCGAGCACCGGATCGCGCTGGAGGTCTGCCCGACCTCCAACATCGCGACCCGTGCGGTGACGGACCTCGACCGGCACCCCGTCAAGGAGATGGTCGCGGCGGGCGTGCTCGTCACCATCAACAGCGACGACCCGCCGATGTTCGGCTCCGACCTGAACAACGAGTACGCGGTGGCCGCCCGCCTCCTCGACCTCGACGAGCGCGGGCTCGCCCAGCTCGCCAAGAACGCCGTCGAGGCCTCCTTCCTGGACCCGGTCGGCAAGGCGAAGCTGAACGCGGAGATCGACACGTACACCGACGAATGGCTCGCGCGCTGACGCGTTCTCGGCAACTGCGCCCCTGAGAATGGGGACATGAGCACTCTGACTGCCGTCGGCCACCGCGGCGATCCCTACCGTGTCCGTGAGAACACCCTGGCCTCGATCCGCTCCGCCTTCGCGCGCGGGGCGGACGCCGTCGAGATCGACGTACGGCTGACCAGGGACGGGGTGCCGGTGCTCCTCCACGACGACACGCTCCTGCGGCTGTGGGGCCACGACGTACGCCTCGACGACGTCACGGCCCCGCAGCTGAAGGGGCTGACGCTGGGCGGAGTTCCCACGCTGCGCGACGCCCTGACGGCCGCCGGGCCGGGCCGGCTGATGCTCGACCTCCCCGGCGCCACGCCCGAGGCGGTGCGCATCGTCGTGGGCGAGGTCCGCGAGTGCGGGGCGCGTGAGCGGACGTACTACTGCGCGGGCCCGAACACGATGCTGGCGGTCCGCGCCGCCGATCCTGGCGCGGAGATCGCGCTGACCTGGACCTCGCTGTCGCCGCCGCGGCGGGCGCTGATCGACGCCGTGGCGCCGCGCTGGCTCAACTACCGCTTCGGACTGGTGAGCCGGGAGCTGGTGGACGCGCTCCACCGGGACGGCCTCCTCGTGTCGGCCTGGACCGCGGACACCAAGCGGACGATGAAGGGCCTCGTCGCGGCGGGGGTCGACTCGATCACCACGAACCGGCTGGACGCGCTGACGGCCGTACGGAGCGGGCTCGGGCGGTGATACGGGCCCTGGGGGAACGTATCCGGAGCGCGCATCCGCGGTGGCAGGACCTGGGCCTGACCCTGCTGGTGCAGCTGGCCGTCACGATGCCGTTCGTCGTGCCCCGATCGCCCGAGCTCCCGCCCACGACCTGGACCTCGTACGCGATGACCACGGCCGCCGTGCTGCCCCTGATCTGGCGGCGGCGGGCACCGGTGGGTGTACTGGCGGCGATTGTGGTCCTCGGCGGGATCTACCAGGTCGCGGTCGACGGGCCGGGCCAGCCACTGCCGTACGCGGGCCTCATCGCCTTCTACACGGTCGCCCTGCAGTGCGCCCTGCGGGTCCGTGCGGCCGTGGGGCTGGCCACCGTGGTGGTGGTTGCCGTGTCGGTGGGCTGGGAGACGGGGACGGCGCGGGAACTGCTGTTCACGCTCTTCGTCTCGGCGGCGGCCTACGCCCTGGGACGGCTCCAGCACGCGCGGCAGGCCTACACCGAGGCCGCCCTCGCCCGCGCCGCCGAGCTGGAGCGGGCGGGCCGGATCGAGGCGGAGCAGGCTGCCGCACGCGAACGGGCCAGGATCGCGCGGGAGATGCACGACATCCTCTCGCACGCGGTCAGCATCATGATCGTGCAGGCGGAGGCCGGACCGGTGGCCGTGCGCCGGGCCCCGGAGCGGGCCGAGGCGGCCTTCGAGGCGATCGCGGAGACGGGGCGCGACGCGATGGCGCAGCTGCGCGCGATGCTGGGGGTGCTGCGCACCGACGAAGCCGCGCCCCGGAGCCCGCAGCCGGGGATCGCCGGGCTGACGGAGCTGGTGGACCGGGTACGGGCCAGCGGGCTGCGGGTGACGTACGAACGGACCGGCGCGGTGCGCGAGCTGCCGGCCGCATTGGAGGCGACCGTGCACCGGGTGGTGCAGGAAGCCCTGACCAACGTGGTCAGGCACGCCGGGGCTTCGGCGGCGGACGTCACGCTCGGGTACGGACCGGGGACGCTCACGGTGACGGTCACGGACGACGGCCGGGGACCCGGTGGCGCCTCGGGCGGGCACGGGCTGATCGGCATCCGCGAGCGAGCGGCGGCCCACGGCGGAACGGCACAGTCCGGCCCGGGCCCGGACGGGGTCGGGTACTCGGTGCGGGTGTCCCTTGTAACCTCGCCGCTGGAGGTGGGGAATTGACGATCCGTGTGGTGGTGGCCGATGACCAGGAGCTGGTGCGCAGCGGCTTCGCGATGATCCTGGGCGTCCAGGAGGACATCGAGGTCGTGGCGGAGGTGGGGGACGGCGCGGCCGCGGTGGAGGCGGTGGCCCGGCTCGCGCCGGACGTGGCGCTGCTGGACATCCGGATGCCGGTGCTGGACGGGATCGAGGCGTGCCGGGCCATTTCGGCCGGGAGCGCGTGCCGCACGGTGATGCTCACGACCTTCGACTCGGACGAGTACGTGTACGAGGCGCTGCATGCGGGAGCGAGCGGCTTCCTGCTGAAGGACGTGCGGCGGGACGACCTGGTGCACGCCGTACGGGTGGTGGCGGCGGGCGAGTCGCTGCTGTCGCCGTCGGTGGCGCGGCGGCTGATCGAGGAGTACACGACGGCGACGGCGCGGCCTTGCCTTCCGGCGGACCGGCTGGAGGTGCTGACGGCGCGGGAGCGGGAGACGCTGCTGCACCTGGGGCGGGGCCTGTCCAACGCGGAGATCGCGGCGTCGCTGGTGGTGAGCGAGCACACGGTGAAGTCGCACGTGGGGAACGTGCTGGCGAAACTGGGGCTGCGGGACCGGATCCAGGCGGTGATCTGTGCGTATGAGACGGGCCTGATCGCGGCGGGTACTCCCTCCGGGGAGTGAGGGGACGGCGTGTCGCCTCCCCCGCACCGGGTAGTTGTCGTACCGGTGAAGACCCCTCTGGATGGTGATCCGCAACTACCCCTCTGACCTGGAGCATTGAGGTCATCGGGGCAGATTGCGCCGATGACCTCACAGGGGGAGCACACCACCATGAACGCACGTACGCGCACGCTGATCGCAGCCGCTCTGGTCCTGGGCATCGCGTCCGGACCCGTCGGCGCACACGCCGCTTCGGTTCCCGCACGGGCGGGGGGCACGGCGGGCGTCTCGGCGCCCCTGGTACCGGCCCCGCCGAATGCCGCGGTACTGGAGCGGGCGATCGCCGGTCTCGGAGCGGAGCACAAGGATGCGACTGCCGCGCTGGTCCGCGTCGGGGGTACGAGCGGTAGCTGGCGGGGCAGTTCCGGTGTCGCGGACGTCGTCACCGGGCGGGCGGCCGTGGAGCAGGGGAGGTTCCGGGCGGGGTCGGTGACCAAGACCTTCACCGCGGCGGTGGTGCTCCAGCTGGCGGCCGAGGGCCGGGTGGATCTGGACGGGCCGGTCCGGCGGTACCTGCCCGGGACCGTTCCCGATGCCTACGGCGCGGTCACTGTCCGGCAGTTGCTCAACCACACCAGCGGCATACCGGCGGCGGACGGCCCGGGCGACTCGTTCGAGGCGCAGTGGGAGCACCGCTTCGATGTGACCGACCCGCACGACCAGCTGGTCAATGCCCTGGCGAAGAAGCGGGAGTTCACCCCGGGCTCGGCCCAGCACTACCTGAACATCAACTACACCTTGCTGGGCGTGCTCGTCGAGAAGGTGACGGGCACCTCGTACGAGGAGGCGGTCGGCCGGCGGATCCTGAGGCCGCTCGGTCTGCGTCAGACCTCCTTCCCGTCCCGGACGCAGACGAGGATCCACGGTCCGCACAACCGTGGGTACCAGGCGCTCCCCGAGACGGACGGCTCCCGGGAGCTGCGGGACGTGACCGAATGGAACTCCTCGGACCGCTGGGCGGCAGGGGACGTCATCTCGACCACGGCCGATCTGGAACGGTTCACCAAGGCCCTGTTCAGCGAGCGGATCGTGCCGGCGGCCCAGCTGGAAGAGATGTTCACCGTGCCCGCGGTGAAGAACTTCGCCGACGGGAAGGACGCCGCGCTGACCGCGGGACTGTCCAGGATCGTCCTGCCGGACGGCACGGTGGCGTGGGGCAAGTCCGGCGGCCGGCACGGGTACAACACCGGCATAGGCGCGACGCGGGACCTGTCCCGCACCTTGGTCTACTCGGTCAACTCCACGAACGCCAAGGGCGAGGACACGAACCCGGTGGTCTTGGGCATCGTGATGGCGGCCTTCGCCAAGTAGGCGTCAAGCGGGCATCGCTTCGAGGCGCTTGATCATGCGGCGGAGGATCAGCAGGGGGATCACCCCGAAGACGCCGAACGACATGTCGATGACGCTCCACCAGACGGGGATGCCCCGGATCGGGCCGCATATCAGGGCCAGCGGGATCACTCCGGCGCAGGCGATCATGCCGGCTTCGACGATCCAGATGTTGCGGACCGGGTCGCGGTGGACCCCGTAGAAGAAGACGGCGATGACGAGGTGGGCGAAGGCGAGCCAGTCGGTTCCGTAGAGGAGGAAGGGGTAGTCGGCGTCGGCTCGCTCCAGCCCGTCGCCCACCCGTCGCAGCCACTCGTTCTCGATCAGGGCGTTGGCCCAGCGGAGCTCACTGACCAGGGGGAAGGCCGTGAGGCCGCTGAGCACCAGGCAGATCAGGAACAGGGTCAACCAGGCACGGATCCGCCGCTGAAGGGCGCTTCTCTCGCTCATGGAAGGAAGCCTACGCCTGTTTCTGAACGCGTTCAGTCAAATTGCTGAACGTGTTCAATATCCGCCGCCCGGTGCTCTGTCAGAGGCCGACGATCGCGTTCCAGCGCCTGGCGAGGGACCGGCGCTCGGCCGAGGAGATGTCCCGGGCCACGACCAGTCGCTTGCGCATCTCGTCGTCCGGGAAGATCAGCGGGTTCTCGGCCAGTTCGGCGGACTCCTGGTCGTCGGAGGCGGCCAGGACCTCCCGGGCGGCCGGGACGGGGCAGACGTAGTTGACCGAGGCGGCGAGCGAGGCGGCCACCTCGGGCGCGTAGTAGTAGTCGATGAGGGCCTCGGCATTGGCCTTGTGCCGGGCCAGGTTGGGGACGAGCAGGCTCTCGGCCCAGAGTTCGGCCCCTTCCTCCGGGACGACGAACTCGATGTCCGGGTTGTCGGCCTGGAGCTGGATGGCGTCACCGGAGTAGGCCTGGCAGGCGAGCACATCGCCCTTGCTCAGATCGGAGGTGTAGTCGTTGCCGGTGAAGCGGCGGATGTGCTTCTTCTTCACCATGTTCTCGACCTGGTCGCACATCCGGTGGAAGTCGGACTCGGTCCAGCGGGTGACGTCCACGCCGTTGCCCTGCATGAGCAGGGCGAAGGACTCATCGAGGCCGGAGAAGAGGGTGACCTTGCCCGCCAGGTCCGGCTGCCACAGGTCCTTGACCGACTTGATCTCCCGGCCCAGAGCCTTGCGGTTGTAGGCGATGCCGGTGATCCCCGACTGCCAGGGGACGGTGTGCAGCCGGCCCTCGTCGAAGGCGGGGGAGCGCAGTTGCGGGTCGAGGTGCCGGGCCACGTTGGGCTGGGCCGACCGGTCCAGCTTCTGGGCCCAGCCCAGGTGGACGAAGCGGGCGGCCATCCAGTCGCTGACCACGATCAGGTCGTGGCCGGTCTCCTGGCGGTTCATCAGAGCCGGGCTGACCTTGCCGAAGAACTCGTCGTTGTCGTTGATCTCCTCGGTGTACCGGACCTCGATGCCGGTCCGCTCCGAGAAGGCCTCCAGAGTCGGGCGGCGCTCCTCGTCCTCCTCATCGGTGTCGATGTAGAGCGGCCAGTTGGAGAACGCGACACTGCGGTCCCGCTCGGAACGGTCGGGGCCCTCGCGCCCTTCCTCGGGAACGTAGGCGGCGGGCACGCCGCAGCCGGCGAGGGCGGCCGCGAGGCCCGCGGCACCGAGGCCGTACAGCGCAGAACGGCGGGAGAAGGCGAGTTCAGGCATGGGCACAGCCTCGGTGAACGCGAGGGGGCGGGCAATAGACATGTTGTCTACTGCCCGCCCCGTCAACGCTGTGCTGTGATCGATGCGGCCGATCAGCCGTCGAGCGAGGTCATCACGTGCTTGATGCGCGTGTAGTCCTCGAAGCCGTAGGCGGAGAGGTCCTTGCCGTAGCCGGACTTCTTGAAGCCGCCGTGCGGCATCTCGGCGACGAGCGGGATGTGGGTGTTGATCCACACGCAGCCGAAGTCGAGGTTCTTGGACATCCGCATCGCGCGGCCGTGGTCCTTGGTCCACACGGAGGAGGCGAGGGCGAACTCGACGCCGTTCGCGTACTCCAGGGCCTGGCCCTCGTTCGTGAAGGACTGGACGGTGATGACGGGGCCGAAGACCTCGTTCTGGATGATCTCGTCGTCCTGCTTGAGGCCGGAGACCACGGTCGGGGCGTAGAAGTAGCCCTTGTCGCCGACCTGGTGACCGCCCGCCTCGACCTTGGCGTGGGCGGGGAGGCGCTCGATGAAGCCCGCGACCTGCTTGAGCTGGTTCGGGTTGTTCAGCGGGCCGTACAGCACGTCCTCGTCGTCCGGCTGGCCGGTCTTGGTGTCGGCGGCGGCCTTGGCGAGCGCGGCCACGAACTCGTCGTGGATCGACTCGTGCACGAGCACGCGGGTGGCGGCCGTACAGTCCTGGCCGGCGTTGAAGTAGCCGGCGACCGCGATGTCCTCGACGGCCTTGGCGATGTCGGCGTCCTCGAAGACCACGACCGGGGCCTTGCCGCCGAGCTCCAGGTGGACGCGCTTGACGTCCTTGGAGGCGCTCTCGGCGACCTGCATGCCCGCGCGCACCGAGCCGGTGATGGAGGCCATCGCCGGGGTGGAGTGCTCGACCATGGCCTTGCCGGTCTCGCGGTCACCGCAGATGACGTTGAAGACGCCCTTGGGCAGCACCGAGTCGATGATCTCCGCCATCAGGACGGTGGAGGCCGGGGTGGTGTCCGAGGGCTTGAGCACGACGGTGTTGCCCGCCGCGATCGCCGGGGCGAACTTCCACACGGCCATCATCATCGGGTAGTTCCACGGCGCGACCTGGGCGCAGACGCCGACCGGCTCACGGCGGATGATCGAGGTCATCCCCTCCATGTACTCGCCGGCCGAGCGGCCCTCCAGGAGCCGTGCGGCACCCGCGAAGAAGCGGATCTGGTCCACCATCGGGGGCAGCTCCTCGCTGGCCGTGAGGGCCAGCGGCTTGCCGGTGTTCTGCGACTCGGCGGCGACGAGCTCGTCCGCGCGCGCCTCGAAGGCGTCCGCGATCTTCAGCAGGGCCTTCTGGCGCTCCGCGGGGGTGGTGTCGCGCCAGCCCGGGAAGGCGGCCGCGGCAGCGGCCATGGCGGCGTCCACATCGGCCTGGCCCGAGAGCGGGGCGGTGGCGTACACCTCGCCGGTGGCCGGGTTGACCACCTCGGTGGTCCGCCCGTCGACGGCGTCCTTGAACTCCCCGCCGATGTAGTTGCGCAGACGACGCAGTTCGGTGGTCACTACAGCCACACTCCTGATCACATGTCCAACGATTGAGACGATTACCAAGCCTAGCCTCTCGGCGGAGGCTTTCGACAGACCCAGACGCCACCAACTACGAAATCAGTGAGATCTGAGTCTTCAAACAACGGATTTCATCGATTCCGTCTTGCGGAACAGACGACCCTCGTGCACAGTGAGGTCGTGGTCAGTCGAAGCGCAGATTCCAGGAACAGACAACCGTCCCCTTCGGTCGATGCTGTGTCCCTGGCGATCATCGAGCAACTGCAGGAGGACGGTCGCCGTCCCTATGCATCGATCGGCAAGGCCGTAGGCCTCTCCGAAGCAGCCGTGCGCCAGCGGGTGCAGAAGCTGCTCGACCAGGGCGTCATGCAGATCGTCGCCGTCACCGACCCGCTCACCGTGGGCCTGCGGCGCCAGGCCATGGTCGGCATCAACGTCGAGGGCGACCTCGATCCGGTGGCCGACGCACTGACCGCCATGGCCGAGTGCGAGTACGTGGTGATGACCGCCGGGTCCTTCGACCTGATGGTGGAGATCGTCTGCGAGGACGACGACCACCTGCTCGAAACGATCAACAAGAAGATCCGCACGCTCCCCGGCGTGCGATCAACCGAAAGCTTCGTTTACCTGAAGCTGAAGAAGCAGACCTACATGTGGGGAACCCGATAACCGTGAGCCAGGACCTCTCCAAAACCGCGTACGACCACCTGTGGATGCACTTCACCCGCATGTCGTCCTACGAGAACTCCCCCGTCCCGACCATCGTCCGGGGCGAGGGCACCTACATCTGGGACGACAAGGGCAAGCGCTACCTCGACGGTCTCGCCGGACTGTTCGTGGTCAACGCGGGTCACGGGCGCAAGGAACTGGCCGAGGTCGCCTACAAGCAGGCCCAGGAACTCGCGTTCTTCCCCATCTGGTCGTACGCCCACCCCAAGGCCGTCGAGCTCGCCGAGCGCCTCGCCCACTACGCCCCGGGCGACCTGAACAAGGTCTTCTTCACCACCGGTGGCGGCGAGGCCGTCGAGACCGCCTGGAAGCTCGCCAAGCAGTACTTCAAGCTGCAGGGCAAGCACACCAAGTACAAGGTCATCTCGCGTGCGGTCGCCTACCACGGCACCCCGCAGGGCGCCCTGTCCATCACGGGCCTGCCGGCCCTGAAGGCCCCCTTCGAGCCGCTGGTCCCCGGCGCGCACAAGGTGCCGAACACCAACATCTACCGCGCCCCGATCTTCGGCGACGACCCGGAGGCCTACGGCCGCTGGTGTGCCGACCAGATCGAGCAGGAGATCCTCTTCGAGGGTGCCGACACCGTCGCCGCCGTCTTCCTGGAGCCGGTGCAGAACGCCGGTGGCTGCTTCCCGCCGCCGCCCGGGTACTTCCAGCGGGTCCGCGAGATCTGCGACGAGTACGACGTGCTCCTCGTCTCCGACGAGACGATCTGTGCGTTCGGCCGCCTCGGCACGATGTTCGCCTGCGACAAGTTCGACTACGTGCCGGACATGATCACCTGCGCCAAGGGCATGACCTCGGGCTACTCCCCGATCGGCGCCTGCATCATCTCCGACCGCCTCGCGGAGCCGTTCTACAAGGGCGACAACACCTTCCTGCACGGCTACACCTTCGGCGGCCACCCGGTCTCCTCGGCGGTCGCGCTGGCCAACCTCGACATCTTCGACAAGGAAGGCCTCAATCAGCACGTGCTGAACAACGAGGACGCCTTCCGCTCGACGCTGGAGAAGCTCCACGACCTGCCGATCGTCGGCGACGTACGCGGCAACGGGTACTTCTACGGCATCGAGCTCGTCAAGGACAAGGTCACGAAGGAGTCCTTCACGGACGAGGAGACGGAGCGCGTGCTCTACGGCTTCCTCTCCAAGGCGCTCTTCGAGAACGGCCTGTACTGCCGGGCCGACGACCGCGGTGACCCGGTCATCCAGCTCGCGCCGCCGCTGATCGCCGACCAGGGCACCTTCGACGAGATCGAGGGAATCCTGCGCTCGGTGCTCACCGAGGCATGGACCAAGCTGTAACCGGCGCTTAGCCCGCCCGAGCCGCTGTAGTCCAACCACACGGCCCGGATCCTCCGTTCGAGTGAGAACACGGGGGTCCGGGCCGTGTGCTGTCACCATCCAAGACGTTCATCTCTTTACATCTCAGTGCGGCGCCAGTGACTTCGACCGGTTCCGCTTCGTTCCCTCGGACGGAGGTGTACGCCATGGTGGCTCCACCGGACACTGCCCCGCCTGACAATGACGTCCTGTGGGCTCGGTCCCTTCACTACTCCCACGACGGCTCCCCCGCCCTCGTCGAGATCTCCGTCGCGGTCCGCCAGGGCGAGATCCTCGCCCTGACCGGCCCCCGCGGCAGTGGCAAGACCACCCTGCTCCGCTGCCTGTCCGGGCAGCTGCGGCCCCAGCAGGGCGAGGTCTGGTTCAACAGCGTCCCCGTGCACACCATGGGCACGCTCGTCCGCGAACGGCTGCGCCGCGACCGGTTCGGCTGGATCGGCCGTGAGCCCCAGCTGCTGCCCGAGCTGAAGGTCTGGGAGAACGCGGCCCTGCCCCTGCTGCTCGCCGGGGCCTCCCACCGCACCGCACGCAAGGCCGCCTGCGCATGGCTGGACCGCCTCGACATCGCCGGCTTCGCCCGCAAGCGCCCCGGCGCCCTGACCCGCGCCGAATGCCAGCGGGTCGCACTCGCCCGGGCCCTGGTCAACGAGCCCGCGGTGATCTTCGCCGACGAGCCCACGGCCCCACTGCACCGCACCGACCGGGCCCTGCTGCTCCGTACGCTGACCACCGCGGCCCGCTCCCACGACATCACCGTGCTGCTGGCCACCCACGACGAGGCCACCGCCGCCGCCGCGGACCGCCGGATCGCCCTGCTCGACGGCCGCCTCGCGGGGGCCGCGGCCGCCGCCTCCCCCGTCGCCGACACCACGGAGGACCAGGCCGCGTGCTCGCTCTCCGCCTAGCCCGCGGTTCCCGGCCGCTCGTCCAGCTGCGGCGGCTCCTCGTCGCCGCGGCCTCGGCCGGAACCGGATTCCTGCTCCTCTATGTACTCGCCGGTGCCCTGGCCCAGCCCGCCGGATCGTTCCCTCGCCTGCTGTGGGCCCTGATCCCGCTGGCCGTCACCGTCCACTTCGCCGTCGTCGTCGCCCGGGCCGACCCCGCGACCCAGCCCCGCGAGGGACTGGACGCCGTCGGGCTGGGACCCGTTCGGCTCATGCTGGCCGCCGCGATCTCCACCGCCGTCGCCTGCGCCCTGGGCAGCGCCGTGGCCCTGGCCGTCTTCCTCCACCTGCGCGGGGAACTGGCGGGGCTGCCGTTCGACGGGACCGGGGCCGAGCTGCTCCACGCCGACCAGCCGCTGCCGGTGGCGGGCGCCCTCACCCTGCTGGCCCTGATCCCGGTGACCGCCTCGGCCGCCACCGCCCTCGCGCTGCGCCCGCACCCTCCGCTGGCCCCCCAGACCGGACTGCCCTGGGGCATCGCGCTGACCGCCTGCGGGCTCGCGGCCTCGGCCTACGCGGGCCGGGGCGACGCCGGGATGCTCATCGGCTGGTCGCTGACCGCGGTCGGGCTCGCCCTCGCCGGACCCGGGCTCGCCTACGCCTGCGGAAGCCTGGTCCAGGCCGTGCGCCCGGGAGCGCTGCGGCTGCTGGCCGGGCGGACCCTCCAGGAGGAGGCCCCCCGGATCGGCCCCCCACTGGGAGTGCTCTGCTCGGTGGCCGCGGGCGCCCTGACCGCGTTCGCCCTGCGCGACCGGGGCGGGCTGCCCGTCCCGCTGGGCCCGCTGACCTGGCCGGCCGTCGCCCTGGTGACCCTGTGCGCCGCCGCGACCCTTCTCACATCCGTGGTGGAGGCCCGCCGGAGCCGGCAGCCCGGACGCACGGCCCTGCTCGACCTGGGTGCCCCGTCCAACGTCCTTCGCACCGCCGCGAGTCTGCGGGCCACCGCGCTCCTGGCCGTGTGCGTACCGCTCAGCTGGGGTGTGGCGCAGCTGACGTCGCTGGCATTGACCCGCTGACACGAGCAGCCCTTAGGGTGGGCCGAATGGTCACCCCAGACATCGAGATCGAGACGCTCGCCGAATTCGACCAGGTCGTGGCGCGCGGCTCGCTCAGCGGCTACCGGATCCAGTCGGTCAACCTGTTGGAGCGGACCTTCGCGCTGCTGGCCGCCGACACCTCGGCGGCCGTGTTCCTGGGCTGCGCGATGGAGCCCGACGCGGCGGTGAAGGTCCGCGCCGACGGCGCGCTGGTCTTCCCGCCCGTACCGGACCTGCCGTTCAACCCGTACCGGGGCCTGCTCTACACGCCCGAGGAGCTCTTCGCCGGGCTGCCCGGCGGGTACGAGATCACCCCGGACGCCGGGGCGTACGCCTGGTTCCAGGAGACGAAGTCCGACGGCGACGTCTTCTCCTCGATGCTCCGTTCCATCCATGACGACGCCATCTCCGACGCCCTCGACGAGCACCTCGCCGGTGTCCGGGTCGTCGGTGTCATGGGCGGCCACGCGATGGCCCGCGGCGGCAGGGACTACCGCGGCGCGGCGGAGCTGGGCCGGGCGCTGACCCGGTCCGGGCTGACGGTGGCCACCGGCGGTGGCCCCGGCGCGATGGAGGCCGCCAACCTCGGCGCCTATCTGGCCCCGGCCCCGGACGAGGCCCTCGCGGAGGCCCTGGAGCTGCTGGCCAAGGCCCCCTCCTTCGCGCCGTCGGTGTCCGACTGGGCGCGCGCGGCCTTCGCCGTGCGCGAGCGCTTCCCCGCCGGCGGGGACTCGGTGGGCATCCCGACCTGGTTCTACGGTCACGAACCGCCGAACGCCTTCGCGGGCCACATCGCGAAGTACTTCGCGAACGCCACCCGCGAGGACGGGCTGCTGGCCCGCTCCAACGCGGGTGTGGTCTTCCTGCCCGGCGCGGCGGGCACCGTCCAGGAGATCTTCGACAACGGGACGCCCAACTACTACGAGTCCCGGGGCGAGCCGGTCCCGATGATCCTGGTCGGCCGTACCCACTGGACCGAGCACCTGCCGGCCTGGCCCCTGCTCCAGGCACTGGCGCGCGGCCGTGCGATGGAGTCCCGGATCGCGCTCGTCGATGCGGTGGACGAGGTCCCGGACGTCCTCGCTTCGATGAGCTGACTTCCGGAAGCAACTTCCCGGCCCGTTCTGACGTCTGGCAGAGGTACCGCAAAACCTGCCAGACGTGAACGGAGCCCTTGGTGCTCATAGGCCTGCTGACCGCTGTCGCGGCGTCCATCTGCTACGGCACGGGATCCGTGCTGCAAGCCGTCGGCTCGCGCCGCGCCGCACGCATGTCCCCGACCGCCGCCGGGGTGACCGCCCATGGCGGCCCCAACCTGTCGTCGACCGCGAAAGCGGCGATGACCTGGGAATTCATCGTCGGCACCATCCTGGACTTCGTGGGCTTCGGACTCGGGGCCCTGGCCGCCCGGCTGCTTCCCCTCTTCCTCTCGCAGACGGTGATCAGCGCCAACCTGGTGATCACGGCCGTGCTGAGCGTGAAGATGCTCGGCATCCGGCTGAGCCGGAAGGAATGGACCTCGATCGGTGTCGTCTGCACCGCGCTCGTGCTGCTGGCAACGGCCGCGGGGCACGAGGGCGGCCACCACGCGCCGATGTCCACGCACTGGTGGCTGCTGGGGATCACCCTGCTGCTGATGGTGGGCGGCACGGTGGCCGTACGCCTCCTGGGCGGCGGCGCCGCGATCCTGGCGGGCCTGCTGTCGGGCCTGGGCTTCGGCGCGCTCGGCGTCGGCGTCCGGATCCTGAACGGCGTGGACCCGTTCGACCTCGGCACCCTCCTCACCGACCCGGCCCTCTACGCCATCCTGGTGGCGGGCATCGGCGGCATGTACCTGCACACGGTCGCCCTCCAGATCGGCTCGGTGAACGGCGCCACGGCGGCCCTGGTCGTCGGCGAGACGGTCCTCCCCGGTGCGATCGGCGTCCTGTGGCTCGGCGACGCCTCACGCCCCGGCCTGGCCTGGCTCGCGGTCCTCGGCTTCGTCATGGCCGTCGCCGGAGCGGTGGCGGTCGCCTGGTACGGCAAGCACGAGGGGGCCGACGAGGGGGCCGCGGCCCCGGTGCCGGAGCCGGTCGGCTGACCCGCCGGCCGGCCGGGCTCCCTCACCCGGTCGGCCGCCCCCCGGTGGTGGCGCGGCAGTGACTGCCGCTTGCTGGACCAGGGGGGAGAGAGTGAGGGGTTCGTGAGTCCCACGACCGATCGGCTCTATACGCCACGCGCGGCCGGGATGGCCGGAATCGCCTTCGCCCTGCTGCTCGGGGCGGCGATCGTCCTGATGCGGATCGCCGTCCCGTCGGGCAACGCCGCCGACCTGCCCGTCGCCCCGGACAAGCGCTGGGCGGTCCAAGTCGCACTGGAGATCGTGCCCTTCGCGGGCATCTTCTTCCTCTGGTTCATGGGCGCCCTGCGCGCGCACACGGGTGCGGCCGAGGACCGGTTCGTCGCCACCGTGTTCCTCGGCAGCGGATTCGTCTTCGTGGCCACCCTGTTCGCCTCCGCCGCGGCGGCGGGCACGGTGCTGGCCGAGGGCACGCCCTCCGATTTCGGCCGCCACTTCGCCTACACCCTCCTCTCGACGTACGCCATGCGGATGGCGGCCGTCTTCGTCCTCGCGACCTCGACCATCGGGCGGATGCTCGGCGTCTTCCCGCGGCCACTGGCCCTGCTGGGCACCGTCGTCGGCCTGGTCCTGCTCGTGGTCGGCTCCGGAGTGCCCTGGTCCGAGCTGGTGTTCCCGGCCTGGGCGCTGATCCTCAGCCTGTACGTCCTGCGCGTCCGGCGCGGCACCGCCCGCCGGCCTCCGACCTCCGCAGACCCGCCATGACCTGGGGATCCTTACTCCGGCAGGCGGCCCGTGGGTGCCGCGTGCATGCTGGTGGGAAGGGGAGGACCCGGGGGATTCGGGGGGTGACGGGGAGGAACGGCCGAGGGAAAGGCAGAACCGTCATGAGGCTTGTCGTCGACCTCAACCGCTGCCAGGGATACGCCCAGTGCGCTTTCCTCGCTCCCGATGTCTTCGCCATGCACGGCGACGAGTCGCTGCTCTACAACCCGCAGGCGGATCCGGAGCAGCGCGAGGACGTCATGCGTGCCGTGGCCGCCTGTCCGGTACAGGCCATCCTTCTGGAGATCACGGACGAGGACATGGCGAACATGGTGGCCCCGGACGCCGTGGCCGGCGCCGGATCTCCTTCCGGAGGCGCGCGGTGACCGGTGCAGGAACACACGACGGATCCCTGGAGCACCTCAAGCGCGAGGGCCGCATCGTCGTCGTCGGCGCGTCCCTGGCCGGTCTGCGGGCCGCCGAGACCATGCGCGAGAAGGGTTTCGCCGGTTCGCTCACGATGATCGGCGACGAACCGTACGAGCCGTACGACCGGCCCCCGCTGTCCAAGCAGGTCCTGCTGGGCAAGGCGGTCGCAGATCACACCGCGCTCCCCCGCCGCCGGGCCATCGACGCCGACTGGCGCCTCGGGGTCCCGGCCACGGGCCTGGACATGGGCGGGCGCCGGGTCAAGCTCGGCAACGGCGACGAGGTCGAGTACGACCGGCTGCTGATCGCCACCGGCGTACGCGCCCGGCCCTGGCCCAACGCGGAGGAAGGCGCCCTCAAGGGTGTCTTCGTGCTGCGCACCCGCGACGACGGCGAAGGGCTGCAACGGGCCCTGGCCGCCGGTCCCCGCCGGGTCCTGGTCATCGGAGCCGGGTTCACCGGGTCCGAGATCGCCTCCGCGTGCCGGGAGCGCGGCCTGGACGTCACCGTCGCCGAGCGGGGCGAGGCGCCGCTGGTCGGAGCGCTGGGCGGGGTGATCGGCGCGGTGGCGGCCGAGATGCACCGCGAGAACGGCGTCGACCTGCGCACCGGAATCATGGTGACCTCGCTGGAGGGTGACCCCTCCGGGCGGGTCCGCGCCGCGCACTTCTCCGACGGGTCCACCGTCGAGGCGGACGTGGTGGTCGTCTCGCTGGGCGCGCAGCGCAACACCGAGTGGCTCTCCGGCTCCGGGCTGGGCGCGGGTCCGCGGGGCATCGCCTGCGATGCGGGCTGCCGGGCCTTCGACGTCCGGGGCATCGTCACCGATGACATCTACGTGGCGGGTGACGTGGCACGTTCCCCGCACGCCCTGTTCGGCTACCAGTTCCTGTCGCTGGAGCACTGGGGCAACGCCGTCGCCCAGGCCGACACCGCCGCGCACAACATGCTCAGCGAGAGCGCCGACCGCCGCCCCCACCTGTGGGTTCCGGCGTTCTGGTCCTCCCAGTTCGGCGTGAACATCAAGTCGGTCGGGGTACCGCCGATGGGGACCGAGATCCTCATCACCCAGGGCTCGCTCGCCGAGCGCCGGTTCGCGGCCGTGTACGGGTACCAGGGGCGGATGATCGCCGCCGTCACCTTCGACAACTGCCGGTGGCTGCCGTTCTACGAGCAGCAGATCGAGACCACGGCGCCGTTCCCGCCGCCGTTCTCCACGGTGGACCGCAGGCCCGAGGGGTCCAAGCCGCTGCCGGCCGACTTCCCCGACCCCTCCGTCCCGACCCACGGGCCGACCATCACGCTGAGCGGCTACTCGCCGGCGGACCGGAAGATGACCTTCACTCCCGGAAGATGACCTTCGCCCCCGCGCACCACCGGCCGCGCCGCACCGCGCCCTCCCCCGAGGATCACGAGGACCTGTCATGACACAAGCCCTGCTGCGGGAGATCATCGACTACGCGAACCGCGCGAATCCGTACCCGCTGTACGAGGAACTCCGCAAGACGCCGGTGTCCCACGACGGGGACGGCCCGTACGTCATCAGCACGTACCACGAGATCCACAGCCTCCTGCACGACCCGCGGATCAGCTCCGACGCCAAGAACCTGAAGGCGACCGGGGACGATCCGCTGGGGGGCCAGTCCGACGAGGAGGGGACGACGCTGCCCCCGTCCTTCCTCAAGCTCGACCCGCCCGACCACGACCGCCTGCGGCGGATGACGAACCGCCCGTTCGGGCCGCCGCACGCCCCCCACCGGGTGCACGACATGCGCGACGAACTCGGCGGTCTCGTCTCCGGCCTCATCGACGGCATCGTGGAGACCGGACAGATGGACCGGATCGACCTGGTCGACCAGTTCGCGTACCCCTTCCCGGTCTCGGTCATCTGCCGGCTGCTCGGCATCCCCCGCGAGGACGAGCCCCGCTTCCACGTGTGGGCGGAGACCCTGGCCGCCAGCCTGGACCCCGACCCGGACGCGGACCCCACGCAGCACGGCAAGGGCTCGATGGACGCCCGCATGGAGCTGGGCATGTACCTGGCCGGGCTGATCGAGGAGCGCCGCAAGAAGCCGGGCGACGACATGCTGTCCCAGCTGGCGACGGCGGACGGCCCGGACGGTGCGATGACCACCATGGAGGCGCTCAGCACCTCCGCGCTGCTGCTGATCGCGGGCCACGAGACCACGGTCAACCTCATCACCAACGGGATGCTGACGCTGTTGCGCCACCCGGAGGTACTCCAGCGGCTGCGCGACGATCCTGACCTGGCCGTCCCGATCGTCGAGGAGCTGCTGCGGTACGAGCCGCCCGTGCAGCTGCTGCCCCAGCGCACCACCCTCTCCGACGTCGAGGTCGCCGGTGTCACCATCCCCAAGGGCGCGTCCCTGTGGCTGATGCTGGCCTCCGGGAACCGCGACCCGAAGCGGTTCGAGGACCCCGACCGCTTCGACCCCGACCGCAAGGACATCCAGCACCTCGGCCTCGGCAGCGGGATCCACAGCTGCTTCGGGGCGCCGCTGGCCCGGCAGGAGGCCCAGCTGGCGCTGAGCGAGCTGGCCCGCCGGCTGGAGAATCCCCGACTGCTGGAGGACCCGCCCCAGTACCGGCAGAACGCGGTCCTGCGCGGCCCGCGCCACCTGCCGATCGCCTGCGACGGCATCCGTCCCTAGGGGGTGTCCTCTTCGGGCAGTACGACCACCTCGGCGGGGGTGAAGGTCACCTCGACCCGGTCCCCCACGGCCGGCGCCCCCGCCAGCCCGCACTCGGCCTCCAGCACCGGTCCCGCCTCCGGCCGCAGCAGCAGCGCGACGTGCGTGCCGCGGAAGGTGCGGGAGACCACCTCGCAGCGCAGGCCCGCCGCGCAGAGCACGACGCCGGCCGGGCGGATCAGCAGCCGCTGCTCCCCTTCGGGGGATCCGGCCGGCACCGGGACCTTGCCCCACGCGGTGGCGGCCCGCGTGCCCGAGACCACCGCCGGGACCACGTTCTCGAAGCCGAGGAACCGCGCCACGAACTCCGATGCGGGCCGCTGCCACACCTCCAGCGGGGTCCCGGCCTGCGCGATCCGGCCGTCCCGCATCACCACCACCCGGTCGGCCAGGGCGAACGCCTCGCCCTGGTCGTGCGTGACGGCCAGCACGGTCGTGCCCAGCCGGGAGAACAGCCCCCGCAGCTCCACCACGAGCCGCTCCCGCAGCCCCCGGTCCAGCTGCCCCAGCGGTTCGTCGAGCATCAGCAGCCGCGGCGACGGCGCCAGCGCCCGGGCCAGCGCCACCCGCTGTTGCTCGCCGCCCGACAGGGAGGCCACCGCCCGGCCCTGGGCCCCGGGGAGCCCGACCAGTTCCAGCAGTTCCGCGACCCGGTCCGCGGACGAGGCCCGTCCGGCTCCCCGCACCCGCAGTCCGAAGGAGACGTTCGCGCCGACGTCGCGGTGCGGGAAGAGCTGGTGGTCCTGGAACATCAGGCCCACGCCCCGCCGGTGCACCGGTACGCCGGCCTGGTCGGCCCCGCCCAGCAACACCCGGCCGGCGGACACCTGCTGCAGTCCGGCGACGACCCGCAGCAGCGTGGACTTACCGCTTCCGCTCGGCCCCAGCACGCACACCACCTCATGCTCGGCGACCGCGAGGTCCACGCCGTCCAGGGCGTACTGGGCCGCGCGCTCACCGAAGCGGACCGAAACCCCCTCCAGCTGAAGCAGTGTCATCAGAACTCTCCGGAGGTCTTGTCGGGCCGCAGTCGCTCCAGCAGCAGCAGGGACACCGCGCACACCAGCATCAGAATCGTGCTCAGGGCCATCGCCTGCCCGTAGTTCAGCTCTCCGGCCCGCCCCAGCAGCCGCGCCACGGCCACCGGCAGCGTCGGCCGGTCCGCCCTCGCGATGAACACGGTCGCGCCGAACTCCCCCAGCGACACCGCGAAGGCGAACCCGGCCGCGATCAGCAGCGCCCGTCGCACCAGTGGAAGGTCCACCTCCCGCCAGGCCCGCAGCGGCGACGCGCCGAGCACCGCGGCGGCCTCCCGCAGCCGCCCGTCCACCGCGCGCAGCACCGGCAGCATGGTCCGTACGACGAAGGGCACACCCACCAGGGCCTGCGCCAGCGGCACCAGGATCCACGAGGTCCGCAGGTCCAGCGGCGGCTCGTCCAGGGTGATCAGGAAGCCGAAGCCCACGGTCACCGCGGACACCCCGAGCGGGAGCATCAGCAGCGCGTCGAAGCCGCGTACGAAGCGGCCCCCGCGCCGGGTCAGGGCCGCGGCCGCGAGTCCCCCGATGACCAGAGCGATCGCGGTGGCGGCGAGCGCGTACTGCAGGGAGTTCCAGATCGCCTCCAGCGGCGCCACCAGGAAGGTCCCGCCACCGGCGCCCGCGTCCTGCAGGGCCCGGTAATAGCCGAGGCCGTAGCCGCCGGGGGTGTCGAAGGACCGCTCGACCAGCACGCCCAGTGGCAGCACGATCAGCAGCGCGACGGTCAGCAGCACCCCGCCCAGCAGGGTGCGCTGCGCCCAGCCGCGGGGCCGGTGCGTGGTGCGGCCCGGATCGACCAGCCGCAGCGCGGTCTCGCGCTTGCGGACGGTCCGGGCGTGCACGGCGAGGATCGCGCCGATCGCGGCGAACTGCACCATCGTCAGCACGGCCGCCGTCGGCAGGTCCAGGAGCTGCGCGGTCTGCCGGTAGACCTCCACCTCCAGGGTGGAGTACGAGGGTCCGCCGAGGATCAGTACGACGCCGAAGGAGCTGAAGGTGAACAGGAACACCATCAGCGAGGCGGCGGCCACCGACGGGGCGAGTGCGGGCAGCGTCACCCGCCGCCAGGCGGTGAACCGCCCGGCGCCCAGCACCCGGGCGGCCTCTTCCTGGCGCGGGTCCAGCTGAGCCCACAGCCCGCCGACCGTGCGGACGACGACGGCGTAGTTGAAGAAGACGTGCGCGAGCAGGATCGCCCAGACGGTGGTGTCGAGCCGGACGCCCGCCAGTTCGTCCAGCAGGCCGCCCCGTCCCAGCAGCGCGAGGAAGGCGGTGCCGACCACCACGGTCGGCAGCACGAAGGGAACGGTCACCACGGCGCGCAGCAGCTGCTTGCCCGGGAACTCGAAGCGCGCGAAGACGTACGCGGCGGGGAGCGCGATCAGCAGGGTGAGAAGGGTGGAGGCGAACGCCTGCCAGGTCGTGAACCACAGCACGTCGGCGATGTCGGGCCGGGCCAGCACCTCCGCGAACCGGCCGAACTGCCACCCTTCGCCGGTCTTCAGGCCGCGCCCGACGATCGCGGCGACGGGATAGGCGAAGAACAGCCCGAAGAAGGCGAGGGGGACGGCCATCAGGGCGAGCCGCACGGCGGTCGCCCGCGCCCCCTCGCGGGGGCCGGAGCCCGGCGCGGCGTCCCCCGACGCCACGCCCGGCTCCTTGGTACCGCTTACTTCACGACGAGCGCGGTCCATGCCTTGACCCACTGCTCACGGTTCTTGGCGATGGTCTCGGGAGCCACGCTCGTAGGCTTCTCGACCACCACACCGTGCTTGGTGAACAGCTCCGGCAGGGCGGCGTCCTTCGTCACGGGGTTCACGAACATCTGGAGCGGCATGTCCTCCTGGAACTTCTTGCTGACCAGGAAGTCCACGAGGGCCTTGCCGCCCTCCTCGTTCTTGGCGCCCTTGAGCAGACCCGCGAACTCGATCTGGCGGAAGCAGGTGCCGGTGGAGACTCCCGTGGGGGCCTCGGCCGGCTGCGGCTCGCCGTACAGGACCTCGACCGGCGGGCTGGAGGCGTAGGAGACGACCAGCGGGCGGTCGCCCTTGGCCTTCTTGCCGCCCGCGGAGCCGGAGAAGCGCTCGTTGTAGGCCTGCTCCCAGCCGTCGACGACCTCGACGCCGTTGGCCTTCAGCTTGCTCCAGTAGTCCTTCCAGCCGTCCTCGCCGTACTTGCCGACGGAGGCGAGCAGGAAGCCGAGACCGGGCGAGGAGGTCGCGGCGTTCTCGGTGACCAGGAGGTTCTTGTACTCCGGCTTGGTCAGGTCGTCCAGCGTCTGCGGCGGGGCGATCTTCTTCTCGGCGAAGTACGCCTTGTCGTAGTTGACGCAGATGTCACCGGAGTCGATCGGGGTGACCCGGTGTTCCTTGTCGAGCACGTACTCGGGCTTCACCTCGGCCAGGCCCTTGGCCTCGTAGGGGGTGAAGATGCCGTTGTCGAGGGCGCGCGAGAGGAGGGTGTTGTCCACGCCGAAGAAGACGTCGCCGCGCGGGGAGCCCTTGGTGAGGATCTCCTGGTTCAGCGCCGCGCCCGCGTCTCCGGACTTCAGGACCTTGACCGTGTAGCCGCTCTGCTGCTCGAACTCCTTGAGGACCGTGTCGGTCACGTTGAAGGAGTCGTGGGAGACGAGCGTGACGGTCTTGGACTTCGGGGCGTCGCTCGCGCCTGCGGTCTTGTCCTCGGCGTCGCCGCCGCCGCAGGCGCTGAGCGTGGTGACGCCCAGCGCAGCCGCGAGCGCGATGCCCGCCAGCTTCTTGGTGGTGCTCATCGGTGAATTCCTCCTGGGATGTCCAGGAGAAGACGCGGCCCTGCCCGGCGCTGCGAGAGCGGACGCCGGGCAGGGCGCAACAGCAAGAGTGGTGACCGAACTTCCTACCCCGAATGACCGGGGCGAGGTTCAGAGGGTCTGCGGATGACGGATACCGCACTCTCAGCGCTGTGGCGCTCCCCTGTCGGAATATGAAATTGGTTCGGCCACAGGGTACCCCGTGGCCGAATCGCGTCGAACAGAAGCGGAATCTAGCGCTCCGAGGCGGCCAGCTGGCCGCACGCGCCGTCGATCTCCTGGCCCCGGGTGTCCCGTACGGTCACCGGCACGCCGTGGCGGGCGATGGCCTCCACGAAGGCCTTCTCGTCCTCGGGCCGCGAGGCGGTCCACTTGGAGCCCGGCGTCGGGTTGAGCGGGATCAGGTTGACGTGCACACGCTTGCCCTTGAGCAGCTTGCCCAGGAGGTCACCGCGCCAGGCCTGGTCGTTGATGTCGCGGATCAGGGCGTACTCGATCGAGATCCGGCGGCCTGACTTCTCGGCGTACTCCCAGGCCGCGCCGAGCACCTCGCGGACGTTCCAGCGGGTGTTCACGGGGACGAGGGTGTCGCGCAGCTCGTCGTCCGGCGCGTGCAGCGAGACGGCCAGACGGCACTTGAAGCCCTCGTCGGCGAAGCGCAGCATGGCCGGGACCAGGCCGACGGTGGAGACGGTGATACCGCGCTGCGACAGACCCAGGCCGTCGGGCTCCGGGTCGGTGAGCCGGCGGATGGCGCCGACCACGCGGTTGTAGTTGGCGAGCGGCTCGCCCATGCCCATGAAGACGATGTTCGACAGTCGCGCCGGGCCGCCGGGGACCTCGCCGTCGCGCAGCGCGCGCATGCCGTCGACGATCTGGTGCACGATCTCGGCGGTGGACAGGTTGCGGTCCAGGCCCGCCTGGCCGGTGGCGCAGAACGGACAGTTCATGCCGCAGCCGGCCTGCGAGGAGATGCACATGGTGACCCGGTCGGGGTAGCGCATCAGCACGGACTCGACGAGCGTGCCGTCGTGCAGCTTCCACAGGGTCTTGCGGGTGGTGTCGTCGTCGCACGAGATGTGCCGGATGACGCTCATCAGGTCCGGCAGCAGCTCCTGCTGGAGCTTCTCCCGCGAGCCGGCCGGGATGTCGGTCCACTCGGCCGGGTCGTGCGCGTACCGGGCGAAGTAGTGCTGGGAGAGCTGCTTGGCCCGGAACGGCTTCTCGCCGATCGCGGCGACCGCCTCGCGGCGCTCGGCCGGGGTCAGGTCGGCAAGGTGCCGGGGCGGCTTCTTGGCCCCGCGAGGGGCGACGAAGGTGAGCTCTCCCGGAACGGGGCGGGCCATGGCAGGTACTCCTTGTAAGACGAAAGGCGCGCCGCAGAAGCAGCGCGCCTTCCAAGAGTAACCGCCCGGCGTCCTGCGACGCCTTTTCGCAGGTCAGCCGGTGCCGACGAAGGCCGCCAGCAGCAGCCACACCACGGGGGCCGTCGGAAGCAGGGAGTCCAGCCGGTCCATGATGCCGCCGTGTCCCGGCAGCAGGGTGCCCATGTCCTTGATGCCCAGGTCCCGCTTGATCATCGACTCGCCCAGGTCGCCCAGCGTGGCGCTGACCGCGACCGCGAGGCCCAGCAGCAGGCCCTGCCACCAGGAACCGCCGTCGATCAGGAACTCCATGCACAGCGCGCCGGCCACCATCGCGAAGGCCACCGCGCCGAACAGTCCCTCGCGGGTCTTGCCGGGGCTGATGCGCGGCGCGAGCTTGGTCTTGCCGAAGCGCCAGCCGACCGCGTAGGCCCCGGTGTCGCTGACCACGGTCAGGAGCAGGAAGGTGATCACGCGCTTGGCACCGTCGTCGGCGGTGAGGAGCATCGCGACGAAGGTGGCGAGGAAGGGCACGTAGAACGCCGCGAAGGCGCCCGCCGTGACGTCCTTGAGGTAGTCCTCGGGTGGTTCGGTCATCCGCCACACCAGGACCGCCAGCACGGTCAGGGCCATGGCGACCCAGGCGCCCTCGGCCCCCCGGACGTATCCGGCGATGACCATGGCGGCGCCGCCGACCGCGAGCGGGACCAGCGGGGCCTTGATGCCCTTCTGCTCCTGCAGCCGGGAGGTGAGCTCCCACAGGCCGACGACGACCGCGACGACGATGACGCCGACGAAGACGGCCTTGACGATCAGCAGCGAGGCGAAGATCACCGCGCCGAGACCCACGCCCACCCCTATGGCGGCACGCAGATCCCGGCCCGCGCGCTTCTTCGGCGGCGGGGGCGAGGCGTCCTGCGGCTGCTGGGCATGCGGAGGCGGGGGGCTGGGCATGGGCTCCTGCGGCGGCGTATCGGCGCGGAAGAGGGGGCCGCTGTCGGCGGCGACCCCCCGATCGCGTGCTTCCCGGTCGTCGAAGTCACGGCCGGCGGCATCGGGCACGATGGGCATGGGCCGAGTGTGCGGGCCCACCTGCGCATCGTATGCGGGACCCGCCGGAACCGGCTCCGGCTGCCAGGAAGTGTCGTTCATCAGACTTCGAGGAGCTCGGCTTCCTTGTGCTTCAGGAGCTCGTCCACCTGCGCGACGTACTTCGCGGTGGTGTCGTCGAGCTCCTTCTCCGCGCGGCGCACCTCGTCCTCGCCGGCCTCCTTGTCCTTGACCAGCTTGTCAAGGGCGTCCTTGGCCTTGCGGCGGACGGCGCGGAGCGAGATCTTCGAGTCCTCGGCCTTGGTGCGCGCGACCTTGATGTACTCCTTGCGGCGGTCCTGCGTCAGCTCGGGGAAGGTCACCCGGATGATGCTGCCGTCGTTGCTCGGGTTGACACCGAGGTCGGAGTCGCGGATGGCCTGCTCGATGTTGCGCAGGGCGCTCTTGTCGAACGGGGTCACGATCGCCATGCGCGGCTCGGGCACCGAGAAGGAGGCGAGCTGGTTGATGGGCGTGATGGCGCCGTAGTACTCCGCCACGATCTTGTTGAACATCGCCGGGTGCGCACGGCCGGTGCGAATCGCGGCGAAGTCTTCCTTGGCGACGACGACGGCCTTTTCCATCTTCTCCTCGGCCTCGAGGAGGATCTCTTCGGTCACCACGTGCTCCTGCATGTCAGATATGGATGGTTCAGGCGGGCGGACGGGCGGGGCCGGCGAGCCGGCCTGCGGCTCGCTCGGTCCGGCAGCGGACTGCTCAGGCCCGGGTTTCCTGGTCGCTCACGAGCGTGCCGATCTTCTCACCCTTGACGGCGCGGGCGATATTGCCCTCGGCGAGGAGCTCGAAAACAAGGATCGGCAGCTTGTTGTCGCGGCAGAGCGTGATCGCGGTGGCATCGGCGACCTTGAGGTCGCGGGAGAGGACCTCGCTGTACTCCAGCGCGTCGAACTTCACCGCGTCCGGGTTCTTCTTCGGGTCGGAGTCGTAGACCCCGTCGACACCGTTCTTGCCCATGAGCAGGGCCTCGGCGTCGATCTCCAGGGCGCGCTGGGCGGCCGTGGTGTCGGTGGAGAAGTAGGGCATCCCCATGCCGGCGCCGAAGATGACGACGCGGCCCTTCTCCAGGTGCCGCACGGCACGCAGCGGGATGTACGGCTCCGCCACCTGGCCCATGGTGATGGCGGTCTGCACGCGGGAGTCGATGCCCTCCTTCTCCAGGAAGTCCTGGAGCGCGAGGCAGTTCATGACGGTACCGAGCATGCCCATGTAGTCGGACCGGGCCCGGTCCATGCCGCGCTGCTGGAGTTCGGCGCCGCGGAAGAAGTTGCCGCCGCCGATCACGACGGCGATCTCCGCGCCGTCGCGGACCACCGCGGCGATCTCACGCGCGATGGCGTGGACGACGTCGGGGTCGACGCCCAGTCCTCCGCCACCGGAGAAGGCCTCGCCCGACAGCTTCAGCATGAAGCGGCGGCCCTTCTTGTCCTGGTCGCTCTTGTCGTCGGATGCGGTGTGGGGGTCCACGCCCTGATTCATGGAGATCTCCTCGTGCACATACGAAGAAGGCCATTGCCGGTGGGTCCTTGCGGTTCCCTCTACGGCAATGGCCTCCTCGTCAGATCTGCGGTCGTCTCGCGCGAGCGCGGACGACTGCCTCAGACCCTACCGGGGTCCGGTGTCCGTCGCGTACGGACGGACTCAGATGCCGACCTTGATGCGCGAGAAGCGCACCAGGGTGACACCGGCCTCGTCCAGAACCTTCTGGACGGACTTCTTGTTGTCCAGCGCGTAGGCCTGGCCGAGCAGCGTGGCGTCCTTGAAGAAGCCGTTGACGCGACCCTCGACGATCTTCGCGATGGCAGCCTCGGGCTTGCCCTCCGCGCGGGTGACCTCTTCGGCGATGCGACGCTCGGACTCGACCTTCTCGGCCGGGACGTCCTCGGCGGACAGCCACTGCGGGGCGAACGCGGCGATGTGCTGCGCGACGCCGCGGGCGACCTCGGCGTTCGCCTTGTCGAGCTCGACCAGGACGCCGATCTGGAACGGCAGGTCGGGCATCGTGCGGTGCATGTACGCCGTCACGTAGCCGCCGCTGAACTGCGCGAAGCGGTCCAGGACGATCTTCTCGCCGAGGTTGGCGTTGGCCTCGTCGACGAAAGCGGTGACGGTCTTGCCGGGCTCGATCTCGGACGCGAGCAGCGCCTCGACGTCGGCCGGGGAGGTGGCGGCCACGTGGGCGGCCAGCTGGTTGGCGACGGCCAGGAACTTCTCGCCCTTGGCGACGAAGTCGGTCTCGCACTTCAGCTCGACGATGACACCGGAGGTGTTGTCGTCGGCGATGAGGGAGACGACCGCACCGTTCTCGGCAGAACGGCCCTCGCGCTTGGCGACGCCCTTCTGACCCTTGATGCGGAGCGCTTCCTGGGCCTTGTCGACGTCACCGTCGGCGTCCACGAGCGCGTTCTTGCAGTCCAGCATGCCGGCGCCGGTGAGCTCGCGGAGCTTCTTGACGTCAGCGGCGGTGTAGTTCGCCATGAGTCTGTGATTCTCTCTCGAAGTCGTAGATCTACGGGTGAACGGCGGAGGCGCCGCGCTTTTGGCGCGGCTCCCCCGCCGTCATCGTCCGTACTGCGAGTGCCCGGCGGGTGAACGCCGGGCGCTCTCAGTGGGTCAGGCCTGCTCGGCGTCGGCGGCCGGGGCCTCGACAGCCTCGACAGCCTCGGCGGCCGGGGCAGCGGCCGGGGCCGGGGCAGCCTCGGCCGGAGCGGCCTCGGCGTCGTCGGCCTTCTTCTCGCCCTCGAGCAGGTCGCGCTCCCACTCGGCGAGCGGCTCGGCGGCGGCCTTCTCGCCCGGCTTCGAGTCGCCGGTCGCAGCGCCGGAGCGGGCGATGAGGCCCTCGGCGACGGCGTCGGCGATCACGCGGGTGAGCAGGGTGACGGAACGGATCGCGTCGTCGTTGCCCGGGATCTTGTAGTCGACCTCGTCGGGGTCGCAGTTGGTGTCGAGGATCGCGACGACCGGGATGTGGAGCTTGCGCGCCTCACCGACGGCGATGTGCTCCTTCTTGGTGTCGACGATCCAGACGGCGCTGGGGACCTTCGACATCTCGCGGATACCACCGAGGGTCTTCTCCAGCTTGGTCTTCTCGCGGGAGAGGACCAGGAGCTCCTTCTTGGTGAGACCCGAGGCGGCGACGTCCTCGAAGTCGATCGCCTCAAGCTCCTTCAGACGCTGAAGGCGCTTGTAGACGGTGGAGAAGTTGGTGAGCATGCCACCCAGCCAGCGCTGGTTGACGTACGGCATACCAACGCGCGTCGCCTGCTCGGCGATGGCCTCCTGGGCCTGCTTCTTGGTACCGACGAACATGATGGAGCCACCGTGCGCGACGGTCTCCTTCACGAACTCGTAGGCGCGGTCGATGTACGACAGCGACTGCAGCAGGTCGATGATGTAGATGCCGTTGCGCTCCGTGAAGATGAAGCGCTTCATCTTCGGGTTCCAACGGCGGGTCTGGTGACCGAAGTGGACGCCGCTTTCCAGCAGCTCCCGCATCGTGACGACGGCCATGGCCATCTCCTTGGTTTCTCGGTTTGGTTCCTGACGCCCCACCGCGCCCTGCCCCCATGAGGGACCGAGAGACGCTGTCACCTGGCTGTTTCAGCCTGGCGCCGGGGCGTGCGAAGTCGACCCGGTGACCCGGATCGCCACAAGAAGTGTACGGGACCCGGTGGTATGCCGGGTGACGCCGTTGTCCACAACGCCGCGGCCGTCCACAGGCAGGGGCGGCGGTCCGGGTGGCGCGGGACGCTGGGGTCCATGACGACCTTGCTGCTCAGCCTGCTCCTGGCCCTGGCCCAGTCGGCCCTTCCCGGGGTCCGCCCGCTGCCCGCCCCACTGTCGGTGGCCCGCTGGTGGGACCCGCCGCCGACCCCGTACGCGGCCGGTCACCGCGGTGTGGACCTGTCCGCGCCGGTGGGCGCGGAGGTCCGGGCAGTCGCGGCCGGCCAGGTCCACTACGCCGGGCTCGTCGCCGGGCGCGGAGTGCTCTCGCTGGCCCTGCCGAACGGGCTGCGCACCACCTACGAGCCGGTCCGGCCCCTGGTCACCGAGGGCGAGCAGGTCGCGGCAGGCCAGGTGGTGGCGGTTCTGACGGAAGGCTCGCACTGCCCGGCGCCGTGCCTGCACTGGGGCCTTCTGGCGGGCGAGACCTACCTCAATCCGCTGACCCTGCTCCCCCGCCCGGCACCCCGCCTCCTGCCGGCCGAGTCCGGCCCCGCCGGCGTTCGAGCCGCGGGGGCCGGGGGACCTCAGCCCTGGACGCCCCGCAGGGCCATGGCCACGGCGGCCTCCGTCACGACGGCGGGATCCTCGGCTGCGCCGAGCTCGATCCGCCGTACAGCGGCGTCCACGACCCCCTGCAACAGCATCGCGGCCAGTCGCGGCTCCGCGTGCCCCAGGGAGCTCAGTGCCTCGACGATCATCGCCACGAGACCGCCGTGGGCCGCGCGGATCTTCTCGCGGGCCCCCGCGTCGAGCTCGCTGGCCGAGATGGCCACGACCGCCCGGTGCCGCCGGTCGCCCACCAGCCCCAACTGGCTGCGCACGTAGGCCTCGATCTTCTCCTCCGGCGACGGGGCCTGTTCCATCGCCGCTTCGATCTCGGCGGCCCACACGGGAAAGTCCACGGCGCACAGTTCTTCGACCACGGCGGCGCGGGAGCGGAAGTACTCGTACACGGAGGACCGGGCGAGCCCGGTGCGCTCCGCGAGGGCGGGGAAGGTCAGCGCCTCGGTCCCGCCTTCGGACAGCAGGGACCGCGCAGCGTCCAAGAGGGCGCCGCGCTGCATCGACCGGTGCTCGGCCACGGAGGCCGCTCGAATCCTGGGCACGCATCCACTGTACGGAGGTGGCGCAAGCTCACCTCCCCACATCTGCCAACTTTGCACGCAACTGCAGGACGGACTTGGTGTGGATCTGGCTGACCCGGCTCTCGGTGACGCCGAGGACATTGCCGATCTCGGCCAGCGTGAGGCCCTCGTAGTAGTAGAGGGTCACCACGGTCTTCTCCCGCTCGGGCAGCGTGTTGATGGCCCGCGCCAGCAGGCGCCGCAGCTCGCGGTCCTCGGCCACCGCCACCGGGTTGTCGGCGGCGGTGTCCTCCAGGGTGTCCATCAGCGAGAGGCGGTCGCCGCCCTCCCCGCCGACGTGCAGCAGCTCCTCCAGGGCGACCACGTTGGCCAGCGACAACTGGCTGAAGACGGTGTGGAGATCCTCCACCCCGATCCCCATCTCCCCGGCGACCTCACTCTCGGTCGGGGTGCGCCGCAGCTGGGCCTCCAGCGTGGCGTAGGCCCGTTCCACGGCGCGCGCCTTCTGGCGGACCGAGCGCGGGATCCAGTCCAGGGCCCGCAGCTCGTCGATCATCGCGCCGCGGATCCGGGTGATCGCGTACGTCTCGAACTTGATCGACCGGTCGATGTCGAACTTCTCGATGGCGTCGATCAGCCCGAAGACCCCGGAGGAGACGAAGTCGGCCTGCTCCACGTTGGGCGGCAGGCCCACGCTGACGCGGCCGGCCACGTACTTCACGAGGGGCGAGTAGTGCAGGATCAGCTGCTCCCGCAGCCGCTCGTCACCCGATTCCTTGTACGAGCGCCACAGCACCTCCAGGGACGAGGGCGCGGTGGACCGCACGCTGCCTCGGGCAGCGGGGGGCACCGCAGCGCGGTCGGACCCTGAGGTGTGCTGGGGCATGCTTCGCCTTTGCCGGAGCCGGATTCCTTGGGAGCGTAGCGTGACGAGATTGTCGCGGTGCGCGAAGAGTACGGGATGGCGCGGGGGCCGGGAGGCGCCCGGACTCGCGCGGGCGCCCCGGGACCGGCGCCTGGCGCTCGGTCCCGGCGACCGCCACCGGGAAGACCGCGTCTCTCATCGGTTTCACTCTTTCACCGGAACACCCCAGGTCAACGACCGCCTCGCCGGGCCGCTCCGGTTTGTGTGCCTCCTCCAGCCGTTTGTCTGCTCAACTGCCAGCCGTCGCCCTGCCGTTCGACGAACCCCAGAGAGTGAAGTTCGTACAGTCTGCCGATGACTTCATCGACGCCGGTGCCGGAGGCAAGTGCCAGCTCGGCCACGTCCGCCGGGCGGCCGACGGGCAGCGCTTCGAGCACACGGGCGGTGTCCGGGTCCAGCAGGTCCCGGGCGAGCACCGGGCCGCGCCGCTCGGGAGCCAGCTCGCCCATGGCCCCGACCAGCTCGACCACCTCGGCCGCGTCGGTGACGACCACGGCCTCGCCCCGCAGCAGTTCGTGCACCCCTGCTGAGAGCCCGCTGGTGGCGGGTCCGGGGACGCCCATCGTGAAGCGTCCCAGGCGCTGCGCCCGCCGGGCCGTGACCAGGGAACCGCTGCGGTGCGCGGCCTCCACGACGACCGTGCCCCGGGTGAGGGCGGCGATGACCCGGTTGCGCAGGACGAACCGGCTGCGTGTCGGGTGGCTGCCCGGTGGCAGCTCCCCGAGGATCAGGCCCTGCCCGGCGATCCGGCCGAGCAGCCCGGCGTGTCCGCGCGGGTAGGCGACGTCCACCCCGCAGGCCAGCACCGCCGCGGTCGCGCCGCCCGAGGCGAGGGCCCCTCGGTGGGCGGCGCCGTCGATCCCGAACGCGGCGCCGGACACCACGACCCAGCCCCGCTCGGCGAGTCCGGCGGCCAGGGTCTGGGCCATGTGCGCGCCGTACGGGGTGCAGGCGCGGGCCCCGACCACGGAGACCGAACGCAGCGCCCAGGTGCGCAGGTTCGGCCGGCCCCGCAGCCACAGCCCGACGGGCCTCTCGTCGCCCAGGTCGTCGAGCTGGGTCGGCCACTGCGCCGATCCCGGGTGGACGAACCGGCCCCCAGCCTCGGCAACATCGGCGAGGTCCCGCTCGGGGTCGGCCAGCGCGGCCCGTCTGCGGTATCCGGCGAGCCGCTCGGGTCCCACGCCGGACGGAGTGTCCGGCTCTGCCCCGGGGTCGGTCAGCAGCCGTATCAGCCGCACCGCGCCGAACTCGCGCAGCCACCGCCCGCCGTGCGCGTCGCCGGGCTCCAGCACCCGGGTGAGCGCAGCCCGCGCCAGCAGTTCCGCGTCCCCGGAGCCGGTCATGTCCCGGCCCCCGGCAGCGACATCGCCCCTCGGGCGATGCCGGTCCGCAGCTCCAGCGCCACGGCCACGTCCAGGGCCTCGGGCCGGTCCCGCCCCCGCAGGTCGGCCACGGTCCAGGCGACCCGCAGCACCCGGTCCAGCCCGCGCGCGGTCAGCAGTCCCCGTTCCAGATCGCGCTCGGCGGGGGCCAGCGCGCCGGGCCCGGCCTGCCACCGGGTGCGCAGCTCCTGCCCGGGCACTTCGGAGTTGAGCCGCCATGGCGTGTCGGCGAGCCGGGCCGCGGCGCGCTCCCGGGCCTGGCGCACCCGGTCGGCGACCACCGCGGTGGATTCCCCGCGGCCGCCCTGCCCCAGCAGGTCGCAGCGGGTCACCGGCTCGACCTCCACCCTCAGGTCCACCCGGTCGAGCAACGGCCCGGACAGCCGCGCCTGGTAACGCCGGATCACCGAAGGCGGGCATTCGCAGCCGGCTCCGTGCAGGGTGTGGCGCCCGCACGGGCACGGGTTGGCGGCGAGCACCATCAGGAACCTGGCGGGCAGCCTTACCACTCCGGCGGCGCGGGCGATGACCACGTGTCCCGATTCGAGGGGCTGCCGCAGTGCGTCCAGCGCCCGGCTGTGGAACTCCGCGGCCTCGTCCAGGAAGAGAACGCCTCGATGGGCCAGGGAGACCGCCCCGGGCCTGGGGATCCCGGTCCCGCCGCCCACCAGGGACTGCATGGTCGCCGAATGGTGCGGCGCGCAGTAGGGCGGTCTGGCGACCAGCGGTTCGCCGGGCGGGAGGATTCCCGCGACCGAGTGGACGGCCGTGACCTCCACGGAATCCTGACGGGTGAGCGGCGGCAGGAGCCAGGGCAGCCGCTCGGCGAGCATGGTCTTGCCCGCCCCGGGAGGTCCACTGAGGAAGAGGTGGTGTCCTCCAGCGGCGGCCACCTCCAGAGCGCGGCGCGCCGTGTGCTGCCCGGCCACGTCCGCGAGGTCGGGGAAGTCCGTGCCGTCCTCCCGGCCGGGCCGGCCCCGGGCGAGGCCCGTGCCCAGTCCCGCGCCCGGGACGAGCAGTCCGGCCAGTATCGGGTCCGGCCTGCCGGGCGGGTCGCAGGGTTCCTCCTCGGGGACCTCCCCGCCGGTCAGGACCGCGATGAGCTGGCGCAGGCTGCGTACGCCGAGGACCGAGACGTCCGGTACGAGCGCGGCCTCGGCCGCGCACTGCTGCGGCACCACCACCTGCCGGTAGCCGGCCTCGGCCGCGGCGAGGACCGCGGGCAGGATCCCGCGGACCGGGCGCACCCGGCCGTCCAGCCCCAGTTCCCCGATCAGGACGAGGTCGGCGATCGCGCCCGGGTCGACCACCTCGGCGGCCCCGAGCACGGCCGCCGCGACGGCCAGGTCGAAGCCGGCGCCGGATTTCGGTACGGAGGCCGGGCTCAGTCCGACCGTGAGCTTCTTCTGCGGCCAGGCGGCTCCCGAGTTGACCACGGCCGCCCGCACCCGGTCCCGGCTCTCGACCAGGGTCTTGTCCGGGAGCCCCACCAGGGTGAAGGCGGCCACGCCGGGTTCCAGGTCGGCCTGTACCTCGACCACCACGCCGTCGACGCCGACCAGGGCCACCGAGCAGGCCCGTGCGAACCCCATCAGGCCACCCCCCTGACGTGTTCCACCTGTGGGGCGCCGCGCCGCGGCAACAGCACCCCGACGAGGTCGATGCGCACCCCGCCCGGGGGCGGTCCGCCGTGGTCGGCGAGCCAGCGCCCGGCGAGCGTGCGTAAGCGCTCGGCCTTGGCGGGCCGTACGGCGGCCATGGGATGCTCGAACTCACCCGCCCGGCGGGTCTTGACCTCGCACACGACGAGGGCGTCCCCGTCCCGCGCGACGATGTCGATCTCGCCGCCGCGGCACCGCCAGTTCCGCGCGATGACGGTCATCCCGGCTTCGGTCAGCCGCCGTGCCGCGAGTTCCTCGCCGTACCGCCCCAATGCCTGCTGTGCCACGCACTTCGCGTTCATCCGGCACCACCTCCGGCACCGACGGTCCCGCACCCCCGCCCACCTTGTGGATCTTGGTGGACGGTCCGGCGATTGTGGACAACCGCCTCACCCTTGCGGGTGAGGCGGCCCGGCCGGCGCCCGCCCTCAGCTGCCGGGCAGTTCGAGATCGCTCTTGTTGAGCTCCTCGATGTTCACGTCCTTGAAGGTCAGCACCCGCACCTGCTTCACGAAGCGGGCCGGCCGGTACATGTCCCAGACCCACGCGTCGGCCATGGAGACCTCGAAGAAGACCTCCCCCTGAACCGAATGCACCTGCATCTCGTAGTCGTTCGTGAGGTAGAAACGGCGTTCCGTCTCGATCACATACTTGAACAGCCCGACGACGTCGCGGTACTCCCGATAGAGCTTCAGCTCCATCTCGGTCTCGTACTTTTCGAGGTCCTCGGCACTCATGGCATGTTCCCCTTCAGCCGTGCGTCCCCCTATTGTGCGCCAGGCCCCCGCGCCCCTAGACGATTTCCGGGGCCAGGACCACCGGCTCACCCGGAGGACCGTCGTCGAGCAGCGTACGGAGCAGCTCGGCGAGTCTGGTCGGGTACACCGTCTCATGGGCCGCGAGAAGTTCCTCGGAGGTCCACCACCTGGCTCCGGTGACGCTGCGCCGCTCCAGCTCGGTGAGGCCGCCCATCTCGGTCTCGGTCCGGGCGGTCCGGGCGAGGAAGTACCACTCGTCCTGTTCCCAGCGCCGCCCGTCGAAGGGGAAGGAGCAGTAGCGGTGCCACAGCACCGGGCCCAGCTCCACCTCCGTGATCCCGGTCTCCTCCGCCAGCTCGCGCAGTGCGGCCTGCTCCCGGCTCTCGGTCCCCTCCAGCCCGCCGCCGGGGGTGAACCACCAGTCGTCGCGGGGGTCGGCCGGTTCGAAGCCGTGCAGCAACAGGATCCGGTCGGCCGGGTCCAGCAGGATCACCCGCGACACCTTCCGGCGGCCTTGCCCGGCGGCCGGGTCAGCGGACACCGGCCCGCTCCTGTCGCCGTCCGCGCGCCAGGACCCGTGCGACCGGCCCGTACGCGGCCCCCAGCACCACCAGGACGGCTCCGGCCAGCACCGCCACCACCTGGAGCCGCAGCGGCCCGGGCCGCGAGATCCCGCCGGGCAGGGCGGCGTACGTGGCCGGCCGCTCCAGCATCGACACGGAGGGCCAGGCCAGGGCGTCGACGCGGGCGCTGACGGCCGATCGGGGCACGCTGCCCTGCCCGGTCTCCTGCAGGTGGGCCCGGGAGTCCAGGGAGGCGGACCGCTGGTCGCCCAGCAGGAAGAGGTTGCCCTCGGGCACCGCCACCTCGAAGGGGGTCCCGGAGGGCGCGGTCTGTCCGGGCGGCATGGCCAGATCCGTGTCCGGCTTGGTGGTGTCGGCGTACGGCTCGTCCAGTCGCTTGCCGTTGACCGTCAGCTCGCCGGCCGCGCCGCAGCACTTCACGACGTCGCCGCCGATGCCGACGACCCGCTTGACCATGGGGGAATCGCTCCACAGGGAATCGGTGAAGATGACCACGTCCCCGCGGCGCACCTCGGCGCCGTCGATGCGCTGCGCCAGCACCCGGTCCCCGGGCCGCACCGTGGGCATCATCGAGTCGGTGGGCACCGTGTAGGGCCGGTAGACGACCGCCCCCCACACGAAGCCGCCCAGGAAGAGCGCAAAGCCGATGGCCACGGCGATTCCCGACAGCACATTGCCGAGACCGCCGCGGCCATCCTTGCCACTGCGTATTGCTTGTGTTCCGCCCATTGCAGCGCCCCCACACTCCGGGATCGTCGACCTGGGCGGCACCCTACCCGTCGGTACGGCCGCTGGTCAGCTTCTGCCTGCGCCACATGACCAGCGGGACGGCTCCCACGAGCCCCAGCGCGGCCGGACCGAGCCCGACCGGAGCCAGCCCGGCGGCCCCGAGGCCGAGCGCGGTCGCCGCGGCCTGGTTGCCGATGCCCGGCTGGTCGAAGGTGTCCGGGACCGGCAGGGTGTCCCAGCGGGTGACCGGCCACGCGACCACCACGGCCCGCCCGACGACCTTGTCCACCGGGACGAAGCCCTTGGTGGAGTCCTGCTGGTGGTAGCGGGAGTCCTCGGAGTTCTGCCGGTGGTCACCCATGACCCAGATCTTGCCCTTGGGCACGGTGATCGGGCCGAACGGGGCGTCGTCGCACGGGGTGTCGCCGGGGAAGATGTACGGCTCGTCCAGCTCCTTGCCGTTGACGACGACCGGTCCCCCCTTCTTGCACTCGACCGTGTCCCCGCCGATCGCGATGACCCGCTTGATCAGGTCCTTCTCGGAGGCGTCCGGCATCAGGCCGATCTTGCTGAGCACCTGCTGGAGGATGTTCGGCTCGGGAGTGGGCTGCCCCGACAGCCAGTCCGCGGGGTCGTGGAAGACGACGACCTCGCCGCGCTCCGGCTCGGAGCCGAACCACGGGGTCAGCTTGTCCACCAGCACCCGGTCACCCATCTGCAGGGTGTTCTGCATCGAGGCCGACGGGATCGAGAACGCCTGGAGCAGGAACGTCTTGATCAGCAGGGCCAGCAGCAGGGCGATGCCGATGAGAAGCGGGAGCTCCTTCCAGAAGGACCGGTGCGCGTGCTCCTTGGCATCGCCGTCCTCCTCGGTCTCGCGCTCGACGGCGTCGTCCGGCCGCTCCTCGCCTTCGTCGCGTCCGGACCGTGCGCCTACCGCCACGTCCCCCACATCCACTCCTCACTCGCGATTGCCGCCCGCGCCGAATCCGGCACGGGCCCTCCCCTCCCTTAACGAGCGGGAGTTCCCTAAGGCGCGGGAGACCGAGGACACACTATGCGAACGGTGCGCCCCGACGGCGCCGTCGCCGACCGCGTCCCTCGCGCCGTGCCTGATCGGGGACCATCCGGAAGGTCGCCGGCTGCTCCAGCCTGGTCCAGTGCCCGTAGGGCCAGGCGATCACGACCGCCTCCCCGACCACCCCGGCTTCGGGGATGGTGCCCTGAAAGCCCTCGTCGAGGTGGAACCGGGAGTCGGACGAGTTCGCGCGGTGATCGCCCATCACGAAGAGCCGGCCCTCCGGCACCTGCACCTCGAACGTGATGTCCGAAGGGGTGTTGCCCGGGTTCACGTACGGCTCATCGAGGGGCGATCCGTTGACGGTGATCCGGCCCCGGCTGTCACAGCATTTGACGGTGTCCCCGCCGACGCCGATGACCCGCTTGATCAGGTCCTGCTCGTCGGCCGAGGGGAGCAGGCCGATGAAGGTCAGTGCCTGCTTGATCTGCTTGACCACGATCGGGTCCTTGGGCGGACGGGCCGCCTCGCCCTTGAGCCAGCCGCCGGGGTCCTTGAACACGACGATGTCGCCGCGCTCGATCTTGGAGCCGAACCACGGCGTCAGCTTGTCCACCAGGACCCGGTCGCCGATCCGGATCGTCTGCTCCATCGAGCCCGACGGAATGAAGAAGGCCTGCACCAGGACGGTCTTGAGGAGCAGGGCGATGCACAGCGCCACGACCACCAGCAGCGGCACCTCGCCGGCCCGGCGTGTGCGGCGGCGCCGGCGCACCTTGCGGGCCGTCCGGCGCCGTTCGGCCCGGCCGCCCTCCACCCGGCCGCCCCCCACCACCGGGGCCGGGGTGGGCTCCGGCTCGGGTTCGGGCTCGAAGTCCCAGTCCCGTCCGCCCTTCGACCGCCCTCGGCTACCCATGACCACCACCGATGTCGTCCCAGCGCGAGAGCGGCCAACCGATCCAGTCGGCCCGCCCGATCACCTTCTCCACCGGCACCATCCCCCCGCCCGGCTCCCCCAGGTGGTCCCGGGAGTCCCGGGACTGGGAACGATGATCCCCCATGACCCACAGCGTCCCGAGCGGTACGACGATCCGGAAGGGCACCGCCGAGGGCGCGTCGCCGGGCTGGAGGTACGGCTCCTCCAGCGGCACGCCGTTGACCGCCACCCGCCCGCCGGCGTCGCAGCACACCACGTCGTCGCCGCCGACGCCCACGACCCGCTTCACGAAGTCGGTGTCGGAGGGCTCGGCCAGCCCGAGCGCCGAGGCCGCGCCGTGCAGCACGGCGCCGATCGGATTGCCGTCGGGGCGTTCCCCTACGAAGGAGCCCGTGCCGTCGAAGACCACCACGTCCCCCCGGCGCGGCTGTTCGCCGAAACGGTACGCCAGCTTGTTGACCAGCACCCGGTCCCCGACCTGGAGCGTCGGCTCCATGGAGCGGCTCGGGATCAGGAAGGGCTGGACCACGAAATTGCTGAACAGCAGCAGGAAGACCGTGCAGATCACACCGAGCACTCCGGCGCGGCGCCAGGTGAGGGGTCGCGCGCCGGCCGTCCGCCCGGTCCGGGGGAACGCAAAACGCGGCCGCCCGTCCCCCTCGACGGGGGAAGAGTGGCCGCGCTGCGTGTGAGGTGCTTCGGTGTCCATCGGGGGCGAGCCTATCCGGCCGCCTCCGGACTCCGGGAGTTACCTCAGCGGTCGCGCTTCTCCTTGATCTTCGCGGCCTTGCCGCGGAGCTCACGGAGGTAGTACAGCTTGGCACGGCGAACGTCACCGCGGGTGACGACCTCGATCTTCTCGAAGATCGGGGAGTGGACCGGGAAGGTACGCTCCACACCGACGCTGAAGGAGACCTTGCGCACGGTGAAGGTCTCGGAGACACCGGCACCCTGGCGGCGGATGACTACGCCCTTGAACTGCTGGATACGGGAGCGGTTGCCCTCGATCACGCGGACGTGCACGTTGATCGTGTCACCCGGGCGGAAGGCCGGGACGTCCGTGCGGAGCGTGGCGGCGTTGACGCCGTCGAGCAGGTGAGACATGTTCTTCGTCTGCTTTCTTCGCATGACGCCACAGGTCGCCAGTGCGGGTTTCCGTAGAGAATTCGGGAGCTGCGGGACCCGGCGGACGACGGTCCCCCTGTGGCAGGGGCGCCCGCGAGCACACAGCAGCCGCCTATTCTTCCACGGCCTGGGCCCTGCGCCAAAATCGGCCGTCGGCGGACGGCTGCCAGCCCAGGACGGAGAGGATCTCCCGGTCCTTCTTGTCGAAGCCGACGGCCTCGCAGCGCTCGATCAGGTCGGGGCGGTTCTGCGCGGTCCGGCGAAAGGCCTCGTCCCGGCGCCACCGGGCGATCTTCCCGTGGTGCCCGCTGAGCAGCACCTCGGGGATGTCCCGGCCGCGCCACACCGGGGGCTTGGTGTAGACGGGGCCCTCCAGCAGGTTCGCCATCTCGCCCGGCGCGAAGGAGTCGTCGCGGTGCGATTCGGCGTTGCCGAGCACCCCCGGCAGCAGCCGGGCCACGGCCTCGGTGACCACCAGTACGGCGGCCTCGCCGCCCGCCAGGACGTAGTCGCCGATGGAGACCTCGTACACCGGCATGCGCGTGGCGTACTCGTCCATGACCCGGCGGTCGATGCCCTCGTACCGGGCCGGCGTGAAGATCAGCCAGGGCCGCTCGGAGAGTTCGACGGCCAGTTCCTGGGTGAAGGGGCGGCCGCTGGGGGTGGGGACGACCATGACGGGACCATGGGCGCCCGCCTCGTAGCCGTCGGCCAGCGCGGAGTCCAGGGCCTCGCCCCACGGCTCGGTCTTCATGACCATGCCGGGACCGCCGCCGTACGGGGTGTCGTCCACCGTGTTGTGCCGGTCGTACGTCCACTGCCGCAGGTCGTGCACGTGGACGTCGAGCTGCCCGCGGGCGCGCGCCTTGCCGACGAGGGAGACGTTCAGCGGCTCCAGGTACTCGGGGAAGATCGTGACGACGTCGAGTCGCATCAGGCGTCGTCCCCGGAACCGGCGGCGTCCTCGTCCCGGGTCGAGACGACGACGGCGTCACGCTCGTCGATCAGCCCGGGCGGCGGGGTGATGACGCAGCGCTGCTCCTCCAGGTCGATCTCGGCGACGATCTCCTCCACGAAGGGGATCATCACCTCGGTGCCGTCCGGCCGCTCGACGATGAAGAGGTCCTGCGAGGGCAGGTGGGAGATCTCGGTGATCCGGCCGATCTCGGTGCCGTCCTCCAGCACCACGTCCAGGTCCATCAGCTGGTGGTCGTAGTACTCGTCGTCCTCCTCCGGCAGCTCGGAGGGGTCCACCTCGGCGATCAGGAGGATGTTGCGCAGCGACTCGGCTCCGGTGCGGTCCTTGACTCCCGCGAAGCGGAGCAGCAGCCGCCCGCTGTGCACACGGCCCGTCTCGATCGTCAGGGGGCCCGCCGTCGCGGGCTCCGTCTTGAGCACGGCGCCGGGACTCAGTCGCAGCTCCGGCTCGTCGGTGCGCACCTCGACGGTGACCTCACCCTTGATGCCGTGGGCGCGGCCGATCCGCGCGACTACCAACTCCACTGTGCTCTTCCCTTACTGCGGCGTGGTTGCTCACATCAATGGTCGCTCCTGCCCGGGGGCAGAAACGACACGGGCCGGGGCGGGCGATCAACGCCCTCCCCGGCCCGTGCCGGTGAATCAACTGCTCAGCGGACCTGGTCCACGTCGACGAGGTCGACGCGGATCCCACGGCCGCCGATGGCGCCCACGACGGTACGCAGAGCACGTGCGGTGCGACCGTTGCGGCCGATCACCTTGCCGAGGTCGTCGGGGTGAACCCGGACCTCGAGCACCTGCCCGCGGCGCAGGTTGCGCGAGGCGACCTGCACTTCGTCGGGGTTGTCCACAATGCCCTTTACGAGGTGCTCAAGAGCCTCCTCGAGCATGCTCAGGCCTCGGTCGACTCGGCGGCGGCCTCAGCCTCGTCCGCCTTCTTGTCGGCCTTCTTCGCCTTCTGCGTGATGGCGTCGCCCTTGCCCTCGCCGATGCCCTCAAGGGCCTTGGCGAACTCGTCGAAGGAGCGACGCTTGCTCTCCTTCGTCTCCGGCTGCAGGAGCGGCGCGGGGGCGGGGAGACCCTTGTGGGCCTGCCAGTCACCGGTCAGCTTCAGGATGGCGAGCACAGCCTCGGTGGGCTGGGCGCCGACGGACAGCCAGTACTGCGCACGCTCGGCGTTGACCTCGATGCGCGACGGGTTGTAGGTCGGGTGGTAGATACCGATCTCCTCGATCGCGCGACCATCCCGGCGGGTGCGGGCGTCGGCGACGACGATGCGGTAGTGCGGCTGGCGAATCTTGCCGAGGCGCTTGAGCTTGATCTTGACTGCCACTGGAGTGGTGTCTCCTGAACTTGACGTGGTTGGGCACATGAGATGCCACGTGGGGTTGCGGTACTCGGGTGCCCGATGGACGCGTCAGCCGGAGGAGAGAGGGGTCCTATGCGACTGTCGAGTACAGCTAGCCATTGTGCCATACGCCTGCGGCACGCTCAGCCGGGCGGGCAGGACCGGCGCCCGCCGGCGGTACGGCGGTACGGGCCACCCGTGCGTGCGCCGTCGGCGGCAGCCCCGGTGGGGGCGATGGCCCGGCGCCCGGTTCGCCGTGAGGCGGTGGCCCCGGCGGCGACGGGAAAGGCGGTCAGGAGGCCACCGCGATGGCCACGTCGGGGATGCGGAAGGGCTTCATACAGCCACCGCACACGATCGGCGCCTGAGCCAGCACGGAGGGGACCACCCGGACGTTGCGCCCGCAGTCGCAGACGGCCTTGACGCGCACGCCGCCGCCGGAGGAACCGTGCCGGGCGGCAGGTCCCCGGAAACTGCGCTTGGTGTCGGCCGCGGTGGCGGCCGTGTGTGCCTTCAGCGCGCGCTGCAGCCGCTCGATGGTGGGACGGTAGCGGCGCTTCGCCTCCGGATTGAGCGTGACCAGGGAGAAACCGCTGCTCGCGTGCGGCTCCTCGGAGTGGTCCAGCCCCATCTCCTCGGCGATCGCGAGGAATCTGCGGTTGTGGTAGCGGCCGGCGCGCGAGGTGTCGCGGACACCGCGGGCGGCGGCAATGCCGTGGACTGCCTCGTGCAGCAGTCGCTCGAAGGAGAGCTCGGCGCCGCAGGCGGACGAGGACTCTCCGATCAGGGACTCGGGCGCGGCAAGGTCAGGCAGCTCGGGGTGGTACCGCTGAATATCGGCCCACGCCTGCGCCAGCTCTGCGGCGAGAACAGGTGGTGTCGTGCTCACGTCGTGACAACGAGCCGAGGTGCCCGGGTGTTCCGATTCCGGGCCATTCCAAATTTTTTGCACGTACCAGTCAGTTCAGTCTCATGCGTCCTGACGAGGACGGGTGCGCCGATCTCAGGAGGAGTCGGTACGTAACGTCGACCAAGTCGCCCCGGTCGACCGACATGAACCGGCCCCGGCGCGCGGCACGAGCCGCACGCCGGGGCACACGAGCCGGTCGGCCCGGTCAGTACGAGCGCGCGACGATCGCGAGCGTACCGGGGGCGTCGTCCGCCTCCGGGACCGACCCGTCCTCGGCGATCAGGCAGCGCACGGAGACGGCCTGCTCGGCCAGCTTCGCCTCGCCCTCCGGACCGAGGTCCGCCCACGGGATCCGCGCCCAGCCACCGGCGACGGCGGCCTCGGCGGCCTCCCCGATGGTCGCGACATCGGACGTACGGGCCACACGGCGCTCGCGGGACTCGCGCAGCAGCTGTGCCTGGTCCTCGTCCAGCACCTTGGGCAGCAGGTCGGCGAGGGCGTCGATCTGCACGGGGGTCTTCCCGCCCGGGATCCGGCGGGCGAGCATCGCGGTGCCGGCCTCCAGGTCGCGGGGACCGATCTCGATGCGGACCGGTACGCCCTTGAGCTCCCAGTCCACGGCGCGGCGGCCGAAGGGGGTGTCGACGCGGTCGTCGACCTGCACCCGCAGGCCGGCGGCTTTCAGCTGGGCACCCAGCTCGCGGACCTTGGTGACGGCCTCGTCGCCCTTGATCGCCATGACGACGACCTGGACGTGCGCGAGGCGCGGCGGGACCCGCAGGCCGTTGTCGTCGCCGTGGGACATGATCAGGCCGCCGACCATGCGGGTCGAGACGCCCCACGAGGTCTGCCAGACAAGCTCCTGCTTGCCTTCCTTCGACAGGTACTGGGTGTTGAAGGCCTTGGCGAAGTTGGTGCCGAGCTCGTGGCTCGTGCCCAGCTGCAGGGCCTTGCCGTCGCCCATCATGCCCTCAAGGGTGAGGGTGTTGATGGCGCCGGCGAAGCGCTCCTTGGCGGTCTTGCGGCCGAGCACGACGTCGATGCCGAGCACGTTCGTCATGAAGTCGCCGTAGACGTCCGTGTGGATGCGGGCCGCGTAGTCGCGGGCGTCCTCGTAGGTGGCGTGGGCGGTGTGGCCCTCCTGCCAGAGGAACTCGCTCGTACGGAGGAACACGCGCGGGCGCATCTCCCAGCGGACCACGTTGGCCCACTGGTTGATCAGCAGGGGCAGGTCGCGGTAGCTCTGGACCCACTTGGAGAAGTAGTCGTTGATGATCGTCTCGGACGTGGGCCGGACGACGACCGGCTCTTCCAGCTCCTTGCCGCCGCCGTGCGTGACGACCGCGAGCTCGGGGGCGAAGCCCTCGACGTGCTCGGCTTCCCTCGTCAGGTACGACTGCGGGATGAACAGCGGGAAGTACGCGTTCTGGGCGCCCGCGTCCTTGATGCGCGCGTCCATCTCCTGCTGCATCCGCTCCCACAGGCCGTAGCCGTACGGTCGGATGACCATGGTGCCTCGGACCGGACCGTTGTCGGCCAGCTCGGCCTTGTTGATCAGATCCTGGTACCAGCGGGGGAAATCCTCCGCCTGCGGGGTGAGAACGGGTGCCTTTGCCATGCCGCGAATCGTACGGCGCCCGGCACACGATGCGTGAATCGGGTGCCGCGCTCCTCTGGACGCGGGGGCGAATGGGGAGTTCTCTGGCAACGGGGGCAAGGGGGCGACACGGAATCAGGAGCGCTCTTTCGATGACACCGACGCCGACGGCGACGCTCGTCGCCCGGGACTGGGCGGAGATCCAGGAACGGATGCTTGTACCGCTGTACGAAGCGGTCTACGACCGGCTGGAGGTCGGGCCGGGCGACCGGCTGCTCGGCCTGGACTGCGGAGCCGGGCTGCCGCTGCTGCTGGCGGCCGGGCGGGGAGCCGTGGCCACGGGCGTGGAGGCGGATCCGGCCCGGCGGGCGCTGGCCCGTGAGCGGCTGCTGGAGGTTCTGGCGGCCCCGCCGGAGCCGTCGGCCCCGCCCCGCCCGTACGACGCCCTGCTCGCCTTCTCCCCGGCGCCCGCGGCCCTGGCTGCGGCCCTGCCCGCGGTCCGCCGCGGCGGGGCGGTGGTGCTGGCCGGCTGGGGGCCCGCGGAGCGCTGCACGGTGCCCTCGGTCCTCGGCGGCGGGCCCGCGCCGCGGGATCTGGACACGCTGGTGGAGCGGGCCGGGCTCCGGCCGGACGGTTCCGGGCGGGTGTTCTGCCCGTTCGGGTACGCGGACGTGGACAGCGCCGTACGCGGGCTGCTGTCGACCGGGCTCTACGACGGCACGGCCGATTCCGTGCTGGCGGAGAAGGAGCTGGCCGAGGCGCTTCACCCGTTCGAGCGATCCGACGGCGCCGTGTGGCTGCCGAACATCTTCCGGTACGTGATCGCCCGGGTGGACTGACGGCCGCCCTCAGTCGGTGCCGTGCCCCTTCGTCAGCCGGGCGATGCCGGCGGCGGCGTAGGCGGCCGTCTCGTCCAGGGTCTCGTTGGCGAGGAGGGCCCGGGCCAGGGCGTCCAGCTGCGGGCGGTGATCGCGCAGCAGGCGGCAGGCCTCCAGGTAGCACTCGTCCACGATGCGCCGCATCTCGTGGTCGACCGCGTCGAGGGTGGCGGGGGCGGCGGAGAGGCCGTAGGGGCTCTGCCCGTCTGAGGGGATCGCGGTGAGGCGGCCGATCCGCTCGCTCATGCCCCAGCGGCCGACCATGCCGCGGACGATGTTGGTCACCTGCTCCAGGTCGTTCTCGGCGCCGGTGGTGACGACGTCGTAGACGACGTGCTCGGCCGCCATGCCGCCGAGCGCGCCGATGATGCGGCCGCGCAGGTACGGCTCGGTGTAGGCGTACCGGTCCGCGTCCGGGGTCGAGAGGGTGACGCCCAGCGCGCGGCCGCGGGGCACGATCGTGATCTTGCGGACCGGGTCGGCGCCCGGCTGGAGCATGCCCAGCAGGGCGTGGCCGCTCTCGTGGTAGGCGGTGCGGCGGCGCTCCTCCTCCGGCATGACCAGCGGTCTCTCGGCGCCGAGCTGGACCTTCTCCAGGGCGTCCGACAGGTCCGCCCCGGTCACCTGCTTCTGCTGGCGTTTGACGGCCAGCAGCGCGGCCTCGTTCGCCAGGTTCGCCAGGTCCGCTCCGGTCATGCCGGGGGTGGTCCGGGCCACGTGCGCCAGGTCGACGCCCTCGGCGAGCGGGATGTCCCGGGTGTGGATGCGCAGGATGGCCTCGCGGCCCGCCCGGTCGGGCGGGGAGACGACCACCATGCGGTCGAAGCGGCCGGGGCGGGTGAGGGCGGGGTCCAGCACGTCCGCGCGGTTGGTGGCCGCGAGGACGATCACGCCCTCCGAGCCGGAGAAGCCGTCCATCTCGGTGAGGATCTGGTTGAGGGTCTGTTCGCGTTCGTCGTGGCCGCCCATGGCGCTGCCGCCGCCGCGGGCCCGCCCGATGGTGTCGATCTCGTCGATGAAGATGATGGCGGGGGCCACCTTGCGCGCCTCGGTGAACAGTTCGCGCACCCGGGAGGCGCCGACCCCGACGATCATCTCGATGAACTCGGAGGCGGAGGCGGAGAAGAACGGCACCCCGGCCTCGCCCGCGACCGCGCGCGCCAGCAGGGTCTTGCCGGTGCCGGGCGGGCCGGAGAGCAGGACTCCGCCGGGCATCCGGGCGCCCATCTTCCGGTACTCCTGCGGGTTCTTGAGGAAGTCGACGACGTCGTTGAGCTCCCCCTCGACCTCGTCGATCCCCGCCACGTCCTCGAAGGTGGTGCGGCGGGAGCCCGTCTCCAGCTCGACCGGCTTGGGCGGCGCCTTGCGGCCCAGTGCGCCCATGCCGCCCATTCCCGAGCCCATCCGGCGGGCGATGACCACCCACAGGAGGACCAGCAGCAGCATGGGGGCGAGGGAGATCAGCAGGTTGGCGAGGAAGCTGCGCTGGACGACGACCGGGGAGGCCGTCACGGTCACGTTCTGCTTGGTGAGGTCGGCCCACAGCGCGTCGTCGGCGAAGGCCGGCCGCTGGGTGACGAATTTGGTGTAGTCGCCCTTGTCGCCGTCGGGCAGCGGCTGCTTGGCCTTCAGCTCGCCCTGGATGGCATCGCCCTTGGAGTAGATCTTCGAGACGTTGCCGGCGGCCACCTGCTTGCTGAACTCGGTGTACGAGATCGTCGGCTCGTCCCCCTCGTTGAAGAAGGACAGCACCAGGTTGGCCACCAGATAGACGATCAGGGCCGCGAGGATCAGCCCCCGCCAGCCGCCCGGCAGCCCCTTCTTCTTCGGCGGAGGACTGGGCGGGGCGCCTTCCGAGCGCCAGGGGGTGTCGGCCCTGTCGCGGGGAGGTACGGGGGTGGGGCTGGGCACGGGGCGCCTCCTTCTGCCATCCTCCCGGCCGACCATAAGGGATAAATCAGACGGTCGCCCCAGCAGAGAACAGCAGGGCCCCGACCGTGCGAACACGGCCGGGGCCCTCCTCACCCACCTGTGCGGGTGCTACTTCATGAACTTCTTGAACTCGTCCGGAAGGTCGAAGTCGTCGCCGCCCTGACCGCCCGCCGGAAGGCCGAAGGGGTTGCCGGCGGCCGGGGGCTCGATCGCCTGCGGGCCCTGCTCGCGGCGGGCCGCGGCTGCGGCCTCCTCTTCCTTGCGCTTCATCGGGTTGCCGCTCTTGCGCTTGCCCTTGGCCTGCTTGACCTGCTTCTTCTGCCGGCCGGGGCCGCCGCCCATCCCGGGCATGCCGGGCATGCCCGGCATGCCGCCGCCCTGGGCCATGCGGGACATCATCTTGCGGGCGTCGAAGAACCGCTCGACCAGCGACTTGACCGCGCTGACCTCGGTGCCGGAGCCCTTGGCGATACGGGCACGGCGCGAGCCGTTGATGATCGTCGGGTCCTGGCGCTCGGCCGGGGTCATCGACTTGATGATCGCGGCGGTGCGGTCGACGTCACGCTCGTCGATGTTGTTGATCTGGTCCTTGATCTGCCCCATGCCGGGCAGCATGCCGAGCAGCTTGGAGATGGAGCCCATCTTGCGGACCTGCTCCATCTGGGCCAGGAAGTCGTCGAGCGTGAACTCCTTGGGGCCCTTGGCGAGCTTGGCCGCCATCTTCTCGGCCTCGGCCTGCGAGAAGGTCTTCTCGGCCTGCTCGATGAGGGTGAGCATGTCACCCATGTCGAGGATCCGGCCCGCCATGCGGTCGGGGTGGAACGCGTCGAACTCGTCGAGCTTCTCGCCGTTCGAGGCGAACATGATCTGCTTGCCGGTGACGTGCGCGATGGAGAGCGCGGCACCGCCTCGGGCGTCGCCGTCCAGCTTGGAGAGCACGACGCCGTCGAAGCCGACGCCGTCGCGGAAGGCCTCGGCGGTGTTGACCGCGTCCTGGCCGATCATGGCGTCGACGACGAAGAGGATCTCGTCGGGGCTGACGGCGTCGCGGATGTCCGCGGCCTGCTGCATCAGCTCGGCGTCGATGCCGAGGCGGCCGGCGGTGTCGACGATGACGATGTCGTACTGCTTGTTCCGCGCGTACTCGACGGAGTCCTTCGCGACCTGGACCGGGTCGCCGACGCCGTTGCCGGGCTGGGGCGCGTACACGGCAACACCGGCGCGCTCGGCGACGACGCTCAGCTGGTTGACGGCGTTGGGGCGCTGGAGGTCGCACGCGACCAGCAGCGGGGCGTGGCCCTGCCCCTTCAGCCAGAGGCCGAGCTTTCCGGCGAGGGTGGTCTTGCCCGCACCCTGGAGACCGGCCAGCATGATCACGGTGGGGGCGGTCTTGGCGAAGCGCAGCCGCCGGGTCTCGCCGCCGAGGATGGTGACGAGCTCGTCGTTGACGATCTTCAGGACCTGCTGGCCCGGGTTCAGGGCCTTGCTGACCTCTTCACCGCGCGCGCGTTCCTTGACGTTCGCGATGAAGGAGCGGACGACCGGGAGGGCGACGTCGGCCTCAAGGAGCGCGATACGGATTTCCCGGGCCGCTGCGTCGATGTCAGCCTCGGACAGCCGGCCTTTGCCGCGCAGGCCCTTGAAGGTATTCGCCAAGCGGTCGGAGAGCGTATCGAACACGGTGGTCGCGATTCCTCGGGTCGGGGGCGTTGTGGTCGTCCCCCAGGGTATCGGGCCCTTCCCCCATCCGGGGACCTGCCTGCTCCTGGTGCGGGTCCGCCGCTGCTCGGAGCCTCTCCCCGTCCCGCCCTTTCGCCGTGTCCCGGGGCTCCGCCCCGGACCCCGCCCCTCAACCGCCGGCGAGGCTGGAAGATGCAGCCTCCCCGGCGTTCGAGGGGCGGAGCCCCGGCAGCGGCCGCCCGCGCTACGACAGGGCAGCCGCCACCAGGCCGGCCAGAGCGGTCGCGTTCGCGGGGTCCAGGGGCTTGCCCTCGGGGGTGGTCACGTACAGCGTGTCCACCGCGTTCGCGCCCAGGGTGGAGACGTGGGCGCTGCGCACCCTGACGCCCGCCGATTCCAGGGCCCGCCCGATCCGGTGCAGCAGGCCGACGGCATCCGGCGCGCGCACCTCCAGGACCGTGGCCAGGGAGGACACGTCCGGGACCACCGTGACCCGGGGCGGCGGCGGGACCACCCCGCGCCGGCGCGGATAGGCCGCCTCGCGGTCGGCCAGCTTGGCCGGGACGTCCAGGGAGCCGTCCAGGGCGCGGACCAGGTCGGTACGGAGCCGGGCGGCCTGCGGCAGCGCGCCGTACTCCGCCGCCACCCGCCAGCGCAGCACCAGGACCTCGCCGAGGCGGTCCGGGAGCTCCATGGAGCGCAGGTCGGCCGCCCGTACGGTGAGCCGGTGCAGGGCCAGGACCCCGGCCACCGCCGGGAGGACCCCCGGCTGGTCGGGGACGGCGACGACGAGGTCCACGCCGACCGCGTCGTCCTCCTGGCGGGCCTGGAGCGCCAGGACCGGCTCCCCGGTGCGCAGGGCCTCCACCGCCAGGCGTTCCTGTTCGGTGGTCGGGATCTCCGGTTCGCCGGCCGCCGGGGCCGTGCCGCGCAGTACGGCGGCGACCCGCGCGACGAGGTCCGCCACGAGCGATCCCCGCCATGCGCTCCACGCCGCCGGACCGGTGGCCAGGGCGTCCGCCTCGGTCAGGGCGTGCAGTATCTCCAGCGTGCCCACCGAGCCCACGGCTTCGGCGACCGCGCGGACCGTGGCCGGGTCGTCCAGGTCGCGCCGGGTGGCGGTGTCGATCAGCAGCAGGTGGTGCCGTACGAGCGCGCCGAGCACGGCGACGTCGTGCGGGTCGAAGCCGACGCGGGCGGCGACGTCGCGGGCGATGGTCTCGCCGGCCACCGAGTGGTCCCCCGGCCAGCCCTTGCCGATGTCGTGCAGGAGCGCGGCCATCAGCAGCAGGTCGGGGCGGCCGACCCGGCGGGTGAGGGCGGAGGCCCGCACCGCCGTCTCGATCAGGTGCCGGTCGACCGTCCAGGTGTGGACGGGATTGCGCTGGGGGCGGCAGCGCACCCGCTCCCAGTCCGGGAGCAGCCGGGTGATCAGGCCCTCGGCCTCCAGGGCCTCCCACACCGCCACCGTCGGCTCCCCCGCCCCCAGCAGGGTCAGCAGTTGCTCTCGGGCCTCGGACGGCCAGGGCACCGGGAGCGGTTTCCCCTGCGCCGCGAGTCTGCGTACGGCGTGCAGGGAGACGGGCAGACCCGCCTGGGCGGCGGCCGCGGCGAACCGCAGGGCGAGTACGGGATCGCGGTCGGGGCGCGCGGCCAGGGCCAGTACGGCCTCGCCGTCGGACTCCACCACGCCTTCGGCCAGGGGTGCCCGCGCAGCAGCGGCCCGGTCGCCGCGGGTGCCCAGCAGTCCGCGCAGCCGGGGCCGGGCGGCGCGGGCCCGCAGGACGCGCCCGACCTCCCGCCAGGTCACGTCGCCGGCGTAGGCGACGACGCGCGCGGCCTCGTACACCTCGCGCAGCAGCGCGTCCGCGTCGAGGAGGCCGAGCTGGGCCGCGACCTGGTCCTGTTCCTGGAGGGAGAGCCGGTCGGTGGCCCGGCCGGTGACCAGGTGCAGCGCGTCCCGGGCGTCCAGGAGCCGCCGCCGGGCCTCGGCGAGGCCCTCGCGCGGGGCGTCGGCCAGCCAGGACGCGGCGACCGCCCGCAGCGCGGTGGCGTCGCGGAGGCCGCCGCGGGCCTCCTTGAGGTCGGGTTCGAGCAGGAAGCGCAGTTCCCCGGCCCGTTCGGCCCGCTCGCGGCACAGGGAGTGCAGCTCCGGGAGTCTTTTGGCCGCCTGGTTGCGCCAGTCGGCCAGTACGGAGGTCCGCAGGCCGGCGAGGAGTCCCGCGTCACCGGCGACGGTGCGGGCGTCCAGCAGTCCGAGATGCACCTTGAGGTCCTCGGCGGCGGTGCGGCGGGCCTCGCCCGGGGTCCGCACCGAGTGGTCGAGGGCGAGGCCGAGGTCCCACACCGGGTACCAGAGGCGGTCGGCCAGTGCGCCCAGCGCCCGCGGCTCGGCCTTGCCGTCGTGCAGCAGCACCAGGTCGAGGTCGCTGCGCGGGGAGAGTTCGGCGCGCCCGTAGCCGCCGACGGCCACCAGCGTGGCGCCGCGGACGCCCGTCTCCCGTACGGCGGTCGTGAACAGGGCGTTCAGCCATTCGTCGGTCAGCCCGGCCAGGGCGGAACGGCGCGAAGGCCCGGACTGCGACTCCTCCTGGAGGAGTCGCAGCCGGGCCGCGGCGTATCCGCTGGGTCCCGAGTCGGCCGTGTGGTCGGTGTTCTCTTCGACGCTCGTCACCCGGGAGCTCCTGTCAGCTAGAGCGCGTCAGCGCCGCGCTCGCCGGTGCGGACCCGTACGACCGAGTCCACGGGGACGCTCCACACCTTGCCGTCACCGATCTTGCCGGTGGCCGCCGCGCTCACGATCACCCGGATCAGTTCCTCGGCGTCGGAGTCGTCGACCAGGACCTCGATGCGGATCTTGGGGACGAGGTCGACCTGGTACTCGGCACCGCGGTAGACCTCGGTGTGGCCGCGCTGGCGGCCGTAGCCGCTGGCCTCGGTGACCGTGAGTCCCTGCACTCCGAAGGCCTGGAGGGCTTCCTTGATCTCGTCCAGCTTGTGCGGCTTGACGATCGCGGTGATCAGCTTCATGCGTCAACCTTCTTGCTCGCGGCGGAGGGGGTGGGTGCGGCGGTGCTCCGCGAGGCGGCTCCGCCGCCGGCTCCGCTGAAGTCGTAGGCCGTCTCGGCGTGCTCGACCTGGTCGATACCGGTTACCTCGTCGTCCTCGGACACCCGCATCCCGATCGTCTTGTCGAGGAGGAAGGCGAGGAGCGCCGATGTCACCAGAGAGTAGGCGAGGACGGCGAAGACTCCGATGGCCTGCTTGCCGAGCTGTTCCAGACCGCCGCCGTAGAAGAGGCCGGCCACGTCGGACTGGACGCCGCCGGTGGCGAAGAGGCCGACGAGCAGGGAGCCGACCACACCGCCGACGAGGTGGACGCCGATCACGTCGAGGGAGTCGTCGTAGCCGAACTTGTACTTGAGGCCGACGGCCATGGCGCAGAGCAGACCGGCGATGACACCGATGGCGATCGCGCCGAGCGGGCTGACCGCTCCGCCCGAGGGGGTGATGGCGACGAGGCCCGCGACCGCGCCGGAGGCGGCGCCCAGGGTGGTGAAGGAGCCGTGGCGCAGCTTCTCGTAGCCGAGCCAGGCAAGCATGGCGGCGGCGGTGGCGACCTGGGTGTTGACGAACATGACCGCGCCGACGCCGTCGTCGTTGCCGAGCCAGGAGCCCGCGTTGAAGCCGAACCAGCCGAACCACAGGAGGCCGGCGCCGAGCATCACGAGGGGGAGGCTGTGCGGGCGCATCGGGTCCTTCTTGAAGCCGACGCGCTTGCCGATGACCAGGATCACGCCGAGGGCGGCGGCGCCGGCGTTGATGTGGACGGCGGTGCCGCCCGCGAAGTCGATGACGCCGAGCTCGAAGAGCCAGCCGCCGGCGCCCCAGACCCAGTGGGCGACGGGGAAGTAGACGACGGTGACCCACAGGCCGGTGAACAGGACCCAGGCGCCGAACTTCACGCGGTCGGCCAGCGCACCGCTGATCAGGGCGGGGGTGATGACGGCGAACATCAGCTGGAAGACGGCGAAGACGTAGACCGGGATGGTGTAGCCGTCCCACAGCTCGGTGATCCCGATGCCGCTGAGGCCGACGTAGTCGGAGTTCCAGCCGATGAGGGAACCGGAGTCGGTGCCGAAGGCGAGGCTGAAGCCGTAGAGGACCCACAGGATCGTGACGATCCCGAGGCTGATGAAGCTCATCATCAGCATGTTGAGGCTGCTCTTGACGCGGACCATGCCTCCGTAGAAGAAGGCGAGTCCCGGGGTCATCAGCATGACCAGGGCGGAGCAGATGAGCATGAACCCGGTGTTCGCGGCAGACAGCGTCGGGGCGTCTGCCGCGAGGGTCGTGATGGCTGATGCCATCGGCGTCTCCTCGTCGTCGGTACGTTCGCGTGCGGGCGATCGTGAAAACCTGAGCGGCGTAAAAGGGGGTGTCCGGCCGGGCTGGGGAGGCTGGCCGGTTAATGACCCCGAGATTCGCGCAGGCCGGTTTCCGGCGGCGCCGCTCGGTGTTTCGCGCCCGTGACGAAGAGGGCGGGCGTGTTACGCGTCAATGAACAGGTGGATCACGAAAGCCGGCCGCGGCAGTGACCCGGATGTCCTGGCTGGGGGAGCCTGATCGGGCTTCACGGGGTGACTGCCGCGGCCGGGGCCTTGGGGGCGGCCGCGTGGGCCGTCAGACGGCCTCCGCGGCTTCGGGGAGCCGGGAGGCGAGGTGGTCGGTGAGCCGGACCACCTCGGCGACGTCGCCGTACTCACGGGCGGCGGTGTCGACGGTCTTGCGCAGGCGGGTGTTCACCCGTTCGGACCGCACCTTTCCCGCCACGTCGAGGGCCCGGTCGACGAGGGCCGCGGCCTGCTCGGGCTCACGTTGGAGCAGGTGCACGGTGGCCATGCCGATGAGGTTGAGGGCGTAGGAGCGCTGGTGCTCCTCGTCCTTCTCGAAGAGCTCGACGGCCCGTTCCATGACGGGCTCGGCGAGGGAGGCGTACATGGGGCTGCGCCCGGCCACGTAGGCCAGGTCCCGGTACGAGTGGGAGTTCTCGCCGTTCAGCTCGGCCTCGGAGAAGAAGCGGATCCAGTCGGGTTCGGGCTCGCCCGCGAAGCCGACGTCGGAGAAGGTGTCCTCGGCCATCCGCACGGCCCGCTTGCAGCGGCTGGGCTGGCCCATGTTGGCGTACGCGCGGGCCTCCATCGCATACAGCATGGCCTGGGTGCGCGGGCCGGCGCAGTCGCGGCTGCCGTACTGCGCGAGGTGGATGAGTTCCAGGGCGTCCTCGGGGCGGCCCAGGTGGATCATCTGGCGGCTCATGCTGGAGAGGATGTACGAACCGAGCGGCTTGTCCCCGCCTTCCTTGGCGGCGTGCAGCGCGAGCACGAAGTACTTCTGCGCGGTGGGGTGCAGGCCGATGTCGTAGCTCATCCAGCCGGCCAGTTCGGCCAGTTCGGCGGCGACCTTGAAGAGCCGCTTCATGACCGGCGCCGGGTGGTTCTCCTGGAGCAGGTCGGTGACCTCGTGGAGCTGGCCCACGACGGCCTTGCGGCGCAGTCCGCCGCCGCACTGGGCGTCCCACTGGCGGAACATGACGGTGGTGGCGTCGAGGAGGTCGAGTTCCGGTCCGGAGAGCCGGGGCGGGCGGTGGCCGCCGAGGGCCCCCGTCGGCCCCGCCCCGCGCGGTCCCGGGTCGGCGGCCGGTACCGGGACGAGCCAGCGCTGCATGGGCTCGATGAGGGCGGGGCCGGCGGAGAGGGCGAGCGAGGTCCCGAGGAAGCCGCGGCGGGCCAGCATCAGGTCGCTGCGGGAGAACTCGCCGAGCAGCTCGACGGTCTGCGGGCCGGCCCAGGGCAGGTCGACCCCGGAGACGGAGGGGGTCTGGTGGGCGGTGCGCAGGCCGAGCTGCTCGATGGCGACGACGGAGCCGAAGCGCTCGGAGAACAGCTCGGACAGGATGCGCGGGACGGGTTCGCGGGGCTGTTCGCCGTCGAGCCAGCGGCGCACCCGGGAGGTGTCCGTGCTGATGTGGTGGGCGCCCATCTGGCGCGCCCGGCGGTTGACCTGCCGGGCGAGTTCACCCTTGGACCAGCCGCTGCGGACGAACCACGAGGTCAGCTGGTCATTGCGCGCAGCAGCATCCTCGATCGTTCCGCTTGCGCCGTTGCCGCTCACTGGAACGCCCCCATCCGCTCAGCATCTTCCACACGAAACCCTGGCCGGGGCGCCGGGCGCCACCACGGACCTTCACAGGTCCTTCACGTATTGCCTCCGGCATACCCACGAATGGGTCCGCCTTCGGTTTCGTGTACCGAAAGTAATCCTACGATCACCCCTGCGGCGAGGTCGATTCCAGAAACGCCACCATTCGCCACCCCTTCGAATGAACTAGCCACCCGCCAGGCGCGATTCACTTGACACCGAGGTGAAAGCGGATCGGTTGGACTGGAGTGCGCTCGGGGCGCGCGCGGCGAGGAGTGCGCCGGGCGGCAGTCGGAGAACACCCCGCGGCGGGACTGCCGGCAGAGGTCCCGCCGAGGTCGTCGCACCGGCTTCGTAACCACCGGCACGTCCGACCCGTTGGAGGGGGCATGGGCATGGGCTTCACGATCGGCGGCAGCCGCAGCACCAAGGAGTTCCGCTCCGGCACCCGGCGCCGCGGCGGCCGGACCTCGGAGTGCACGGCGGTGGCGGAGTACACCGGGCTGTGGGGCTGGGACGTGGTCCCCGGCGCCCGCGCCGCGGCGCCCGCCCGCGACTGCTCCTGCGGGGACGCGAAGTGCCGCGCACCCGGGGCGCATCCCCTGGCCTTCGCCCCCACGGTCCCGGCCGGGGCCACCCTCGACGAGGTCGCCGAGGCCTGGGGCGAGTACCCGGGCGCTGCCGTACTGCTCCCGGTGGGCCGCGCCTTCGACGTCATCGAGGTCTCCGAGGAGGCCGGGCGGCGCGCGCTGGTGCGGCTGGAGCGGATGGGCCTGCCGCTCGGCCCGGTCATCGTCACCGCCTGCGGCCGGGCGCAGTTCTTCGTGGCCCCGGGGGCGGCGGCCGAACTGCCGCAGCTGCTGTACCGGATGGGCTGGGACGACGCCGACCTCGACCTGCGGGCCCTGGGTCACGGGGCCTTCGTGACGGCCCCGCCCTCCGACCGCGCCGGGCTCGGCCAGGTCGGCTGGCTGCGGCCGCCCGCGCTCGACTCCGCCGGCGGCCCGCCGCAGGCCAGGCTGCTGCTGGGGACCCTCGCGTACATCTGCCACCGCTTCCGCCGGTAGCCCGTTCCGGACGCACACATGACGGTGCCCCCGCGTTCCGGCGGAACGCGGGGGCACAGGTGTCCGTGCGGGACCGTGGTCAGTCGCCGATCAGGGCGTCCACGAACGCCTCCGGCTCGAAGGGCGCCAGGTCGTCCGGACCCTCACCGAGGCCGATGAGCTTGACCGGTACGCCCAGCTCGCGCTGGACGGCCACGACGATGCCGCCCTTGGCGGTGCCGTCGAGCTTGGTCAGCACGATGCCGGTGATGTCCACGACCTCGGCGAAGACACGGGCCTGGGTCAGGCCGTTCTGCCCGGTGGTGGCGTCCAGGACCAGCAGGATCTCGTCCAGCGGACCGTGCTTCTCCACGACGCGCTTGACCTTGCCGAGCTCGTCCATCAGGCCGGTCTTGGTGTGCAGGCGGCCGGCGGTGTCGATGAGCACCACGTCGGCGCCCTCGGCGATGCCCTCCTTGACCGCGTCGTAGGCGATCGAGGCCGGGTCGCCGCCCTCGGGGCCGCGTACGGTACGGGCGCCGACGCGCTCGCCCCAGGTCTGGAGCTGGTCGGCGGCGGCGGCGCGGAAGGTGTCGGCCGCGCCGAGCACCACGGAGCGGCCGTCGGCGACGAGCACCCGGGCCAGCTTGCCGGTGGTGGTGGTCTTACCGGTGCCGTTGACACCGACGACCATGATCACGCCGGGAGTGTCCTCGCCGCTCTCCGTCTTCACGGCGCGGTCGAAGTCGGTGCCGAGCAGGGTCAGCAGCTCCTCCTTGAGCAGGGCGCGCAGGTCCGCCGGGGTCCGGGTGCCGAGCACCTTGACCCGCTCGCGGAGCCGGTCCACGAGCTCCTGGGTCGGCACGACGCCGACGTCGGCGACGAGGAGGGTCTCCTCGATCTCCTCCCAGGTGTCCTCGTCGAGGTGCTCCCTGGAGAGCAGCGTGAGCAGCCCCTTGCCGAGGGAGTTCTGCGACCGGGCCAGGCGGGCGCGCAGCCGGACCAGGCGCCCGGCGGTGGGCTCGGGAACCTCGATCTCGGGCGCGGCGGGGGCCGCGGGCACGGGTTCGGCCACCGGCGCCTCGACGGGGGCCTCGGCCTCCGGGAGCCCGACCTCCTCGATCGTGCGGCGCGGCTCTTCCGCCGTCTCTACGGCGTCCTCCCCCACCTGCGGCTCGGCAGGCGGGGCAGTGATGGTCGGCGTGCTCGGCGGTGCCGGCGGCGGCAGCTGCTTCTTCTTGCGGCTGCTGACCACGAGCCCGCTGATCACACCGACCGCGACCAGGGCGATGACTACAGCAAGGATGAGGATGTCCATAACCCCACCAGTATCGGACACGGCCGCCCCGGAGCCGGGAACCTGGGCATGCGGACCAGGACGTAAGCCACCGTTTGTGGTTTTAGCAGCAAATCAATGATGATGGACGACTTCCCCTCATAACCTCCCCAACGGAGCAATCGCATGCCTGCCGAGCCTGCCGACGGCGCAGCCGAAACCGCGATCGAGACCCGCGGTCTGGAACCGGTCCCGGACAGCGAGCGCGGCGGCCGGGTCCGCGAGCTCGTACCCACCTGGGTCGCCGCCAACATCAGCGTGCTGCTGCTGACCATGGGTGCGGGGCTGGTGATCTTCAACAAGCTCAACATCTGGCAGGTGCTCGTCGTCGCGGTCGCCGCGCCGGTCGTCTCGTACGGGATCGTCGGCCTGATATCCATCGCGGGCAAGCGCGGCGGCGCCCCGGGCATGGCCCTCTCGCGGGCGGTGTTCGGGCAGCGCGGCAACCTCTTCCCGGGCGCCCTGATCTGGGTGGCCCGCTGGGGCTGGGAGACCATCAACGCGGTCAGCGGCGCCTACGCCGTACTGACGGTGCTCGACCTGCTGTTCGGGGTCCGCAGCAGCACCCCGCTCATCGCCGTCACCCTGCTGTTCTTCGTGGGCTGCACCTTCGTGGTCTCGGGTCTCGGCATCAACGCGCTGCGCGTCTGCTCCACGTGGTCGACGTACCTCTTCGGCGCCTTCAGCGTGCTCGTCCTCGGGTACCTGGTCTTCACCACCGACTGGTCCGCCGTCTTCGGCAAGCCCGCCGGCTCCAGCGCGATGATGATCGCGGGCATCGGCACGATCGCGGCCGGCGGGATCAGCTGGGTGCCCTCGGGCCCCGACTTCACCCGCTACCTGCCGCGCACCGCCTCCTCCAAGGCCATGGTCGGCGCGACGATCGGCGGCGCCGGCGTGGTCGTGCTCCCGATGGTCCTGATGGGCGCGGTCATGGCCGTCGGCACCCCGGACCTGGCCACGGCCCAGGATCCGGTGTCCTTCATCGGTGAGCTGCTCCCGACCTGGATAGCGGTCCCGTACCTGCTCATCGCGCTCGTCGGCATGCTGCTGATCAACTCGATGTCCATGTACTCGGCCGGGTTCACCGCACAGACCCTGGGCATCAGGGTCCCGCGCGCCGCGGCCGTCAGCGTCAACGCGGTCATCAGCCTGGTCTTCGGTTTCCTGCTGATGGTGGTCGCCACCAGCTTCTTCGGCTCGTTCATCTCCTTCCTGACGCTGCTGGCCGTGGCGTTCTCCGCCTGGATCGGCGTCTTCGGCGTGGACATGCTGCGCCGCACGGCCTACGACGGCCCCGCACTGCTGGACACCACGCGGACCAGCGCCTACTGGTACAGGGGCGGCTTCGCCTGGCAGGCGATGACCGCGTGGGCCCTCGCCCTCGTCGTGGGCCTGCTGTTCACCAAGGTGGACTGGTTCGCCGGACCGCTCGCCTCCACCTGGATCGGGGAGAACGGCCTGGGCTGGGCCGCGGGCATCCTCACCTCGGCCGTGCTGTACGCCGTACTGCCGCGCACGGCGCCGGCGGAGCCGGCCGCGGCCGGGGAGCGCGAGCTCGCCGGATCCCTGTCCAACTGACGCCGCGTCAGCTAACGTCCCCCTTCGCCCGCCCACCCACATCCGGCGAAGGGGGACTTCTTCATGCCCATCACCGTGGCCCGGTTCAATCTCGTCGACCCCGACGGCACCCCCGAGTCCCTCTCCGCCCGCTACAAGGCGGCGCTGGAGATGGCCCGGTACGCGGACGACCGCGGGATCGACACCATCCAGACCGAGGAGCACCACGGCACCGGCAACAACTGGCTGCCCTCCCCCTTCGCCTTCGCGGGCGCGGTCTTCGGCGCGACCCGCCGGATCGCCGTCACCGTCTCGGCGATCATCGGCCCGCTGTACGACCCCTTGAGGGTCGCCGAGGACATCGCCGTCCTCGACCTGCTGAGCGGCGGCCGCCTGGTGACGGTCGCGGGCATCGGCTACCGGCCCGAGGAGTACGAGCAGCACGGCGTGGAGTGGGGCCGGCGCGGCAGGCTCCAGGACGAGCTGCTGGAGACCCTGCTGAAGGCGTGGACCGGCGAACCCTTCGAGTTCCGCGGCCGCACGGTACGGGTCACCCCGACGCCGTTCACCCGGCCGCACCCCCTGCTGCTGGTCGGCGGCAGCTCCGAGGCCGCGGCCCGCCGCGCCGCCCGGCTGGGACTGCCCTTCTTCCCGAGCGCGCACCTGCCGGAGCTGGAGGCGTACTACACGGCACGGCTGGCGGAGTACGGCACGGAGGGCTTCTGCATGATGCCGGCGGCCGAGACCCCGCTGCTGCACATCGCGGAGGACCCGGACCGGGTCTGGGCCGAGCACGGCGAGCGCTTCCTGCACGAGGCGGGCATGTACGCGTCCTGGCAGTCCAAGGACATCCGCAGCGCCGTACGGTCGGCCGCGCGCTCGGTGGCGGAGCTGCGCGCGGAGGGCGTGTACCGGATCCTCACCCCGGACGAGGCGGTCGCGTACGGCCGGGCCGCGGGCGAGGCGGGGAACCTGGTCCTGCACCCGCTGTGCGGCGGGATGCCGCTGGACGAGGGCTGGCGGAGCCTGCACCTGCTCTGCGAACAGGTACTGCCCCGGCTCAAGGACTGAGCCGGGGCAGTATCGAGGAGAAGGGGCGTTGGCGGGGGTGGTTACCCCATCTCCTCCAGCGCCTTGCCCTTGGTCTCCGGCACCCACTTGAGGATGAACGGGATCGAGAGCAGGGCGAAGCCGGTGTAGATCATGTACGCGCCGGACAGGTTCCAGTCCGAGAGCGTCGGGAAGCTGACGGTGATGACCCAGTTGGCGATCCACTGGGCGGCGGCGGCCACACCGAGGGCGGCGGCCCGGATGCGGCCCGGGAACATCTCGCCGAGCAGCACCCAGACGACCACGCCCCAGGAGAGGGCGAAGAAGAGGACGAAGCAGTTGGCGGCGACCAGGGCCACGATGCCCTGGGCGTGCGGCAGGGAGATGTCGTCGCCGACCCCGGACTTGTACGAGAAGGCCCAGGCGGCCAGGCCCAGCGAGATCGACATGCCGACGGAGCCGATGAGCGCGAGCGGCTTGCGGCCGATCCGGTCGACGAAGATCATCGCGATCACCGTGCCGATGATGTTCACGACCGAGGTCTCGAAGGAGTACAGGAACGAGGCGCTCGCGTCGATGCCGACCGACTGCCACAGCGAGGAGCTGTAGTAGAAGATCACGTTGATGCCGACCAGCTGCTGGAAGAGCGAGAGGCCGATGCCCACCCAGACGATGGGCAGGAAGCCGAAGCGGCCGCCGAGCAGGTCCTTGAAGGTGGACTTGTGCTCGGAGCGCATCGCGTGCTCGATCTCGGCGACCCGTTCGTCCAGGTCGATCTTCGAACCCTCGACCTCGGTCAGCACCTTCCTGGCCTCGTCGTTGCGGCCGACGGAGATCAGGAAGCGGGGGGACTCCGGGATGACGAAGGACATCAGCCCGTAGAGGGCGGCCGGGACGACCATGACGCCCAGCATCCACTGCCAGGCCTCCAGGCCCGCGATGTCGCCGCGCTGGTCCCCGTCGGCGAGGTTCAGGATGGCCCAGTTCACGAGCTGGGAGACGGCGATGCCGATGACGATGGCGGCCTGCTGGAAGGAGGCGAGGCGGCCGCGGTAGGCGGCCGGGGACACCTCGGCGATGTAGGCGGGGCCGATGACGGAGGCCATGCCGATACCGATGCCGCCGATGACGCGCCACATGGCGAGGTCCCACAGCGCGAACGGAAGGGCCGAACCGAGGGCGCTCGCGGTGAACAGGACGGCGGCGATCTGCATGCAGCGGATTCGGCCGATCCGGTCAGCGATGCGGCCCGCGGTGGCGGCGCCGAACGCGCAGCCGATCAGTGCGGCGGCGATCACCTGGGCGAGCGCCGCGGACCCGACGTCGAACCGTTCGCGGATGGCGACGACGGCGCCGTTGATGACGGAACTGTCGTACCCGAAGAGGAAGCCGCCCATCGCCGCGGCCGCGGCGATGAAGATGACGTGGCCGAGGTGCTCGGGGTGCGGCGAGGATCCGCCGCCCGGTGCCGAGGCCCGCGATGTGCTGCTGGTCAAGGTGTGCTCCGTGGGGGTTTCGTCCGTCCTCACAGTGGCGCACAGTTCAAGATCGGGCACCACTCGAAGGCGGGAGACAGCGGAGCGAGCCTATGCGTTCAGTTTCTGAAGTCAATACTTGGCTTGAAGTTGATGTGTCCGGAAGATTACCCACATTGAATTCACTTCTTGAATCTACGAGCCTCAGCGGAGCCGTTGGCTGATGACCTTGGAGACTCCGTCCCCCTGCATCGAGACGCCGTAGAGCGCGTCCGCGACCTCCATCGTCCGCTTCTGGTGCGTGATGACGATCAGCTGCGAGCTCTCCTGGAGCTCCTCCATGATCCGGATCAGCCGCTGCAGATTGGTGTCGTCGAGCGCGGCCTCGACCTCGTCCATCACGTAGAACGGGCTGGGGCGCGCCTTGAAGATGGACACCAGCAGCGCCACGGCGGTCAGCGAGCGCTCGCCGCCGGAGAGCAGCGACAGCCGCTTGACCTTCTTGCCCGGCGGACGGGCCTCCACGTCGACGCCGGTGGTCAGCATGTTGTCGGGGTCGGTGAGGATCAGCCGACCCTCGCCGCCGGGGAACAAGCGCGAGAACACCCCCTCGAACTCCCGGGCCGTATCCCGGTACGCCTCGGTGAAGACCTGCTCGACGCGCTGGTCGACCTCCTTCACGACTTGAAGGAGATCGGCCCTCGTCTTACGGAGATCCTCCAGCTGCTCGCTGAGGAACTGGTGGCGCTCCTCCAGCGCCGCGAACTCCTCCAGCGCGAGCGGGTTGACCTTGCCGAGCTGCAGGTAGGCGCGTTCGGCGACCTTGAGCCGCTTCTCCTGCTGGGCCCGGACGAAGGGGCCGGGCCGGTTCCGCGGGTCCTGCGGGTCCTCCGGCAGCACCTCGCCCTCGGCGGCCGGGGACGGGGGTACCGGCTGGTCGGGGCCGTACTCGGCGACCAGCCCGGCGGCCGCCATGCCGAACTCCTCCAGCGACTTGGCCTCCAGCGCCTCGATGCGCAGCCGCTGCTCGGCCCCGAGCACCTCGCCGCGGTGGACCGAGTCGGTGAGCTTGTCCAGCTCCCCCTTCAGCTCCCGGCCGCGGTTGCGCGCCTCACCGAGCTCACGCTCGCGCAGGCCCTTCGCCCGTTCGGCGGCCACCCGCTCCTCGTCGGCCCTGCCGAGCGACACCTCCACGTGCGCGAGGAGCTGCCGGGACCCGTCGGCCACCGCCCGGGCCACCTCCGCCTCGTGGCGCAGCCGGGCCCGGCGGCGCTCGGCGCGGGTCCGGGCCTCGCGTTCCGCACGGGCCCCGCGGTCGAGTGAATCCGCCCGTCCGGCCAGCCCCTTGACCCGCTCTTCGAGGGTCCTCAGCTGCAGCCGGGCCTCCATCTCGGTCTGCCGGGCGTTGGCCCCGTCGGCGGCGAGCCGGTCCCGCCGGGAGCCGTCCGGCTCCTCGTCCACCGGCATCTCCTCGGCGGTCGCGAGGCGCTCCGCGCACTCCTCCACCTCGGCCAGCGCCTGTTCCAGGGCGTCCTGGGCCCTGGCCGCGGCGGCGGCGCTGCGTTCGGCCTCGCCGGCCGCGCCCTTCGCCTGCCCGGCGAGCCGCCCGAGCTGCTGGGCGACCCCGGCCCGGGCCTGTTCTGCGGCGCGCCGCCGCTCGGCGAGCTCCTCGACCAGGGCGGCCGCGTCCTGCCGGCGCGCCTGGGCGGCCACCCGGGCGTCGGCGAGCTCCTCGCACCGGACGCCCAGCCGGGCCAGCTCGCCCGCGGCCTCGTCGACGGCCGCCTGCACCTCGATCAGGCTGGGGGCTCCGGCGGAGCCACCGTGCGCGAGGTGGGCCCCGAGCACATCACCGTCGAGGGTCACGGCCACCGCGCCGGGCCGCTCCGCGACCAGCGCCTCGGCCTCGTCGAGGGTCCCGACCACGATGTGGTCCCGCAGCACCCACTCCACGGCCCGCCGCACCTCCACGTCCCCGCCGACCAGCCCGGCGGCCGGTAGGGGCGCGCCCGCCGGTGCGCCGCCCGCGAGCGGCTCCGGGGCCGGCGCCGAGGCGGACGTACCGACGCTCGCCGGCAGGTGCGGTGCCGGTGCGTGCGCGGGCAGATCTCCGTCCCGGGAGGGGGCCGGACGGGGGACCGCTCCCTGGGATCCGGTGCCCTCGGCAGCCGCGCCCCCGTCCCCGTCCGCGGGTCCGGTCGCGGACTGGCCCGGGAGGGCGGGTGCGGCCGGGGCGATCAGCAGGGTGGCGCGGCCCGCGTCCGCCTCACGGAGGTGGCGGATCGCCTCGGCCGCCGCCGCGGGGGAGGCCACCGCCAGCGCGTCCGCGGCCGAGCCCAGTGCGGCGGCCACGGCGACCTCGTACCCGGGGGCCACCGAAAGCCGCTGCGCCGCCGGTCCCAGCAGTCCGGCCAGCCGCTCCCGCGCCGCGAGCAGTGCGCCCGTACCGTCCTTGCGGCGCAGCCCCAGCGCCAGCGCGTCCCGGCGCGCCGAGACGGCTGCCCGTGAGCGCTCCGCCCCGGACAGGTCCTCCCGGGCGGCGGACAGTTCCGCCTCCGCCCGTGCCAGCCGTTCCCGCGCGCTCTCGTGGTCGGTGTCGGCCGACGGGTCGTCGAGGCCGCCGACCTCCTCCGCCAGTGCCTCGTATTCCTCCTGCGCGGCGACCGCCCGGGACTGCGCCTCGTCCCGCGCCGCGACGAGCCGGTCGATCTCGGCCTGCGCCGCCCCCGCGCGGGAGCGGGCCGCGCCGAGCCGCCCGGTCAGCCGGGCCAGTCCCTCACGCCGGTCGGCGATGGCCCGCGCGGCGTCCCGCAGCCGGCGTTCCTCCTCGGCCAGCGCCCGTTCCAGCTCTGCCCGGTGCTCGGCCGTGTCCTCCAGCGCCCGCGAGGCCGCCTCCAGAGCAGCCGTCAGCTCCGCCTCCTGCTCACGGATCCGCGCGGCCTCCCGTTCCATCTCCTCGGGATCGCGGCCGCGCCGCTCCTCCTCGGCCGGAGCCGAGGCACTCTTGACCCGCGCGTCCGCCAAGGAGGCGGTCCCCCGGACGCGTTCGGCGAGCTGCGACAGTTCGTACCAGGTCTGCTGCGCCCGCTGCAGCCGCGGTGCGAGCTCCCGTACCGCCTCCTCCAGCTCCGCCTCGCGCCGCACGGCGCCCGCGAGCTGGGCCTCGGCGGCCTCCTTGCGCTCCTTGAGCGCCGCCTCGTCCGCGATCTCCGCGTCGAGGGCGCGCCGCAGGACGACCAGGTCGTCGGCGAGCAGCCGCAGCCGCGCGTCGCGCAGGTCCGCCTGGATCACGGCCGCCCGCCGGGCGACCGCCGCCTGCCGTCCCAGGGGCTTGAGCTGGCGCCGCAGCTCGTCGCCCAGGTCCTGGACGCGCGCGAGGTTGGCCTGCATCGCGTCCAGCTTCCGCAGCGCCTTCTCCTTGCGCTTGCGGTGTTTGAGTACGCCGGCCGCCTCCTCGATGAAGGCGCGGCGGCCCATGGGATCGGCGTGCAGTACGGAGTCCAGCTGGCCCTGTCCGACGATGACGTGCATCTCGCGGCCGATGCCGGAGTCGGAGAGCAGTTCCTGGATGTCGAGCAGGCGGCAGGTGTCACCGTTGATCTGGTACTCGCTGCTGCCGCCGCGGAACATGATCCGGGTGATGGTGACTTCGGCGTAGTCGATGGGGAGCGCGCCGTCGGAGTTGTCGATCGTCAGGGACACCTCGGCCCGTCCGAGCGGCGGGCGCCCGGTGGTCCCGGCGAAGATGACGTCTTCCATCTTGCCGCCGCGCAGGGACTTGGCCCCCTGCTCGCCCATGACCCAGGACAGCGCGTCCACCACATTGGACTTGCCGGAGCCGTTCGGGCCCACGACACAGGTGATTCCCGGCTCGAAACGCAAGGTGGTGGCGGACGCGAAGGATTTGAAGCCACGCAGGGTCAGGGACTTGAGGTGCACGCCGCCGGACTCTACCTTTCGCGTTCGGTTTCACCCATGAAGGTGCTGGGCACAACTGACGCCAATGGGATCAGGCCCCCCACCTGGCCCTGTGGTACGCGGCACGGCGGTCGGGGAAAGAGGGCGGGGGAAGGCCAAGGCAAGAGGGCGAGGAAAGAAAGAAGGGACGCCGGAGCGTCCCTTGCAGATCATGCGGGGCTGGAGTCGAGCGACGGGTGAATCACGGGTCAGGTGAGCGCAGGCTCCGCCTGGGGTACGTCGATGTCGATGCTGCCGAGCAGCGAGTCTCCGTCGTGCTGAGCGGCGGCCGCGTTCAGCGCGTCATTTTCGGACTGAATCCGTACGAGCTCGGACTCAAGGTCCTGGACGCGCTGCTGAAGCCGTCGCATCTCGGCGAGGAGTCGCGGGTCGGAACCGCCGACGTAACCGAGAAGCGCCTTTGCCATGATGGATGGTCCTCCACACTGAGTGACCGACCGAAGCGGTGTGGGTCGTGAGGGAATCGCACCCGCGGATGTCCGACAGCGACTGACAGTCACTGCGCTTGCTACTGCCAACACTGCCAAACAGCTCAGGTGCGCGGGGCTTCCAGCGTCTCACCAAAAAGTTTGACGGTCAACACGATCACGCCCCGTATCGGCGCGCGTCCCGGTCCCCGCAAGGGGTGTGGAGATCATCCTCATCTTCGAGCGTTCCACGGATCGCCCTCGTCGGCAACGCGTCGACGACGAATGCGCAGTTCCGACCATGTGCGGACGGTCAGAGATGTGATGAGTGCATGATCAGTCGATCGGTCACCGCATCCCGAATCCGTCGTAGCCACCGCGCGGTGTGCCCCAGATCTCTGTCACCCCGTCCACCCGGCCGGGCGTGTCGGAGGAGCGCAACCAGTCGAGCAGCCGGTGGCAATTCTCACGTTGACCTTCGGCGACCACCTGCACTCGCCCGTCGTCGAGGTTGAGCGCAAAGCCGGCGACCCCGCCGATCTCCAGGGCGTTCTCCCTGGTGAACCAGCGGAAGCCCACTCCCTGTACGCGTCCGCGCACCCAGGCGGTCAGACGGACATCTTCATTCATGCGTGAACGCTAACCGGGCGTGCACTTTCGGGACACATCGCCCCCCTGGCCCCATGGCGTACAGTCGCGCACCAATGAACTCACCCATTTGGGTGGGTAAGGGATGATCTTGACCCGGCAAGGAAGGCACGCTCCGATGGGCCGTCACCGACTCCCCGCCCCGCCGCACAGCGGCGGCAAGCGCGGCACCGCCCTGCGCACCGGCCTGCTGGGCGTCTCCGTGGCCGTCGCCCTCGGCACCGCGGCCGTCACCACCGGCATGGTGCCGGTCGGCGGTTCCTTCCCCTATGTGGGTGTCAGCGGTACGGACGCCCCCACGGAAGCCAAGGCCAAGGCCTCGACCGGCCCCGATGCGGCGCTGCAGCAGCAGAACGGCCTCGTGAACCTCTCCGGCCGCGCCTCCGCCGGCACCGGGTCGGGCAGTGCGTCCCCGAAGCCGTCGGCCCCGGCCTCCCCGTCGGCATCCGCCTCCCCGGCCCCCTCGCCGAGCGGCTCCCCGAGCGCCTCGCCCTCGCCGTCCGCCTCGCCGAGCGCATCCCCCTCCCCGTCCGCCACGCCGGCCCCGTCCACCAAGGCCCCGTCCCCCAAGGCCCCGCGCACGAGCCCGGCCGCGCCGGCCGCCCCGGCCGCGCCGACCGCCCCGGCACCCGCCACGACGAGCCGGACTCCGGCCCCGGCACCCTCGAAGCCGGCCACCACCGAGCCCCGCCCGTCCCTGGACGGCCACTCCGCGGAGGAGTCCGCCGTCGTCGAACTGGTGAACCAGGAGCGCGCGCTGGCCGGATGCGGCCCGGTCCGGGCCAATCCGCCGCTCGCGGCGCTGGCCGGGGCCTTCAGCCTGGACATGGCCACCCGTGGCTTCTTCAGCCACGAGGACCCCGAGGGCAACGGCCCCTGGGACCGCGCCACCAAGGCCGGCATCTCAGGCCTCGGCGGCGAGAACATAGCCCGCGGCCAGGGTGACGCCGAGGCCGTGATGAAGGCCTGGATGAACAGCCCGGACCACAAGGCGAACATCCTCAACTGCGAGTTCCGCACCCTGGGCGTCGGCGTCCAGGTCGCCGCCGGCGGCCCCTGGTGGACCCAGGACTTCGGCTTCTGAGGCTCAGACCGCGGCGGCGGCCAGCGCCGCGCGGCCCGCGATGACGATGCGGGTCTGCTCGGTGACTCGGCGGCCCAGGTGCTCGGCGGTCGCGATGTCGGCCTTGTGGACCGCGTCCGCACCCTCGTCGGAGTTGGTCTGGGCGGCGGCTCCGGAGAAGAAGCCGAGACGGTTCAGGTCGTTCTCGGACGCCGTGCTGGAGTTCCAGCCCGGCTTCAGGCCCAGGTTGATCCAGCTCATGCCGTGCTGCGCGGCCAGGATCTGGAAGAACTGCAGGGTGTGCAGCTTGTCGCCGCTCTTGGACGCGGAGTTCGTGAAGCCGGCCGCCACCTTGTCCTGCCAGGCGTCACCGAACCAGCGCTTCGAGGAGGCCTCGGCGAAGACGTGGAAGGCGCCGGAGGCGGTGCCCATGTACGTCGGGGAGCCGAAGACGATCGCGTCGGAGGCGTCGAGGAGCTCCCACTGGGCGTCGTCGATCTCGTCGACCTTGATCAGATGGACGGTCGCCCCGGCGTCCACGGCGCCACTGCGGACCGCCTCGGCGACGACGGCGGTGTGGCCGTAGCCGGAGTGGTAGGCGATCGAGACGACGGGGGTGTGCGTGATTGCGGACAAGGCTGATCTCTCCCTCGGGAAAACTCTCGTCGCGGCACAGGACGTGGTGCGACGAGAGAAAGAGAATCACTAACTTTTAGAAAGCGCAACCCCCGAGTAAGCGCTGCGGGCGAGTACGCTGGCCTCATGGAGACCCCTGCCTGTACCGAAGCCGCCGAGACAGCGCAACCGTTCGATGTCTTCGCGCGCGCCTGCCCGTCCCGGGAAACCCTCGAACACGTCACCGGCCGCTGGGGCAGCCTCACCGTCGGCGCCCTGCGCGAAGGCCCGTGCCGTTTCAACGAGCTGCGCCGCCGGGTGGAGGGCGTCAGCGAGAAGATGCTCTCCCAGACCCTGCACGCGCTGGAACGCGACGGCATAGTCAACCGCGAGGCGCAGCCCACGAACCCGCCGCGCGTCGACTACGAACTGACCCCGCTCGGCGTCGAGGTCGCGGACCGGCTGCTCGCACTCATCCACTGCCTGGAGGGGAACATGCCGGCGGTGCTGGGCGCCCGGCAGTCCTACGACGCCACGCGCGGCGGCCTCTGACAGCGCGGGCAGAAGTAGCTCGACCGGTTCATCCACGGCCGGCGCCGTATCGGCGTACCGCAGCGCCGGCAGGGTTCGTCCTCACGCCCGTAGGCGTCGAGCGAACGGTCGAAGTAGCCCGACTCCCCGTTCACGTTGACGTACAGGCTGTCGAAACTGGTGCCGCCGACCGCGAGGGCGGCGTTCATGACGTCCCGGGCATGGCCGAGGAGTTCCGCGCTCCGGGGGCGCGTGAGGCCCGCGGTGGGGCGCTCGTAGTGCAGCTTGGCGCGCCACAGCGCCTCGTCCGCGTAGATGTTGCCGACCCCGCTGATCAGGGACTGGTCCAGCAGCGCCCGCTTGACGGTGGTCCGCTTGGCGCGCAGCGCGAGATGGTAGGCACCCTCGTCGAACAGCGGGTCCAGGGGGTCGCGCGCGATGTGCGCGATCACGTCGGGCAGCCCGTCGGTGCTGTCGGCGGCGACCTCGTGCAGCGAGAGGCCGCCGAAGGTCCGCTGGTCCACGAAGCGCAGCTCCGTCCCGGCGTCGTCGTCGAAGCGCACCCGGATCCGCAGGTGCTTCTCGTCGGGGGCGTCCTGCGGCTGCACCAGCAGCTGCCCGCTCATCCCGAGGTGTCCGAGCACGGACAGGTCCCGGCCTTCCAGCGGCAGCCACAGGTACTTCCCGCGCCGCTGCGCCGCCCCGACGGTCTCCCCGCGCAGCCGCGCCGCGAAGTCGGCCCCGCCGCCCGGATGGCGCCGGACGGCCCGCGGATGCAGGATCTCGACGGCCTCGACGGTCCGCCCCGCCACCCAGCGCTCCAGCCCCCGCCGCACGACTTCTACTTCGGGCAACTCGGGCACGGGGCACCTCCGGTGGGAGTGGATCTGACGCTCCCGGCGAGCGTACCGGCCGCCGGAAACGGCAGCCGCCCGCCCCTGCGAGGCAGGGGCGGGCGGGTACGTCCCGAAGGAAGGGTCAGGCGTCCGGCGCCGAGTCGGCGGGCGTCGGCACCCCGCCGTTCTCGGTCCCGGCCGAAGCCGGGACCTCGGCCGGACCGGCGGTTGCGGCAGCTGCCGCGGCCGCCGTCCGCTCGTCCGCGGCGGCACGGATTCCGCGCCATGCGGACTCCGCGGCCTGCTGTTCCGCTTCCTTCTTGCTGCGGCCGGTGCCGGTGCCGTACGAGACACCACCGACGCGAGCGGCAGCAGTGAAGGTCTTCTCGTGGTCCGGACCGGTCTCGGAGACCAGGTACTCGGGCACGCCAAGGCCTTCGGCCGCCGTGAGTTCCTGGAGACTGGTCTTCCAGTCCAGGCCGGCCCCGAGGTTCGAGGACTTCTCGATGAGCGGGTCGAAGAGCCGGTGAACCAGCTCCGAGGCCGCGTCGAGGCCCTGATCGAGGTAAACCGCGCCGATCACCGCTTCAAGGGTGTCGGCGAGGATGGAGGCCTTGTCCCGGCCTCCCGTGCCCTCTTCGCCCCGGCCGAGCCGGATGAAGGAGCCGAGTTCGAGGCCGCGTCCGACCTCCGCCAGTGCGCGCGAGTTGACCACCGCGGCCCGAAGCTTGGCCAGCTGGCCTTCGGGGAGATCCGGGTGGGTCGTGTACAGCGTGTCCGTGACCACCAGGCCCAGCACGGAGTCCCCGAGGAACTCCAGGCGTTCGTTGGTGGGCAGACCGCCGTTCTCGTACGCGTACGAGCGGTGGGTCAGCGCACGCACCAGAAGGGCGGACTCGAGGTGGTACCCGAGCCGCCCTTCCAGAAGCGTGTGGGACGAGGCCGCGTTGTTACTGTCTGCCTGCTTCTCAGCGTTGGACAGCTCAGACATTGCGCCTCTCACCAGCCGCTCAGACCTCGAGGACCTGGCGCTTGTTGTAGGTGCCGCAGCTCGGGCACGCAATGTGCTGGAGCTTCGGCTCCTGGCAACGCTCGCACGAAACCAGGGTGGGGACCGCAGCCTTCCACTGCGACCGGCGGTGGCGCGTGTTGCTGCGCGACATCTTCCGCTTCGGAACAGCCACGGCTACTTCTCCTGCTTCTCGGCGGCGCCCTGAACTCCGTCAGAGGCAGTGCCGCTCATGTTGTCCTTCTCGTCGTCCTGATCGGTCACGACGAGTCCTTGCAATGCCGCCCAACGGATGTCGACGGCGTCATGGTGGTGGTCCGGGTCGTCGTTCAGGCTGAGCCCGCAATCGGGGCACAGTCCGAGACAGTCCTCCCGGCACACCGGCTGCATGGGCAGTGCGAGCACCACCACATCCCGCAGCACGGGTTCGAGGTCGAACAAACCGTCCTCGAGGAAGAGCGTGTCCTCGTCGTCCTCGGCGTCGTCGGCCGGTTCCGCCTTGGAGCGGCTCCGGTCGTCGGCGTCAGGGTACGAGAACATCTCCTGGAAGTCCGCCTTGAGCTCGCGCTCGACGGACTCCAGACACCTTACGCACTCCCCTACGGCCGACGCACGGGCGGTGCCTGTGACAAGCACCCCTTCCATGACCGACTCCAGGCGGAGGCTGAGCTTCACCGGGGCGCCTTCCGGCACTCCGATGACGCCGACGAGACCGAAGTCCGCCGGTGCCGCGATCTCACGGGACAGCCGCTGCATGGCACCAGGACGCCGGCCCAGCTCGTGCGTGTCGAACACGAGGGGGTTGCGGTGGTCGAGGCGGGTATTCAGGGCCGTTCCTGCTTTCACAGATCGCTGAAGATCAAAGATTCCGCCGCACTAGGGCAGCATGGATCGCGGTGCATACGCGCGACCGAACAGCCAGGATACCCGCAGCGGCGCCCAGCGCCCAATCCGGTCTAACGCCCCTGTTCGTACTGACGCAGCTGGTCCAGGTTGATCATGCTCGTGTCGAAGAGGCTGGTCTCGTCGAGCGAGGGCTGCTGGGCCTGCGGCTGGTACGCGGCATAGGGGTCGGGCTGCTGCGCGTCGTAGTGCGCCGCGTAGGCCGCTCCGGTGGAGCCGCCCGCGGTGGAGTACGGGTCCGGCTGCTGCTGGTAGCCGCCGTACGGGTCCTGGTAGGAGTACGCGTCCTGCTGCTGGGCGGCGGGCTGGGCCGGCTGCTGGTAGCCGTACGTGTCGTACACGGGCTCCGCCTGCGCCGGGATCGGCGTCTGCGCGTGCAGCGGCTCCGGCTCCGCCAGGCCCGCCAGGAAGTCCGAGTCGCTCGCCGAGCGGGACTGCTGTCCGCCCACCGCGTCCTGGGCGGCCATGTGCACGCCGAGGTCGTCCGTGGGGACCCGGCCCAGGAGCTTCTGGCGGCCGCGGCCGACTGCCTCCAGGGTCTTGGAGAGCACCGCCTCGAAGGTCGCCAGCTTGGTGTCCACGTAGGCGTCCGCCTGCTGCCGCTGCGTCTCTGGGTCGTGGCTGCGCTCGGGTGCGTCCATGTCCGGGTAGCCGTGCTCGTCCAGACCCGGGCCGCGGCCCAGGAGCTTCTCCCGGCCGCGGTCCACCGAGCCGATGGTCTTGGTCAGCACGACCTCGAAGTTCGCGAGCTTGCTGTCCACGTAGTCGTCGGCCTCGGCCCGGATCTCCTCGGCCTCCCGGCGGGCCTCCTCCACGATCCGGTCCGCCTCGGCCTGGGAGCGCCGCGCGATCTCGGTGTCGGAGATCAGCGAACCGCGCTGGTTGTGGGCCGCGTCGATGATCCGCTCCGCCTCCCGGCGGGCCTCCTCGACCATCTGCTCCCGGCCGCCGATGAGCTCCTGAGCCTGCGCGAGCGAGCCGGGCAGCGCCTGGCGCACCTCTTCGAGCTGCTCCAGCAGCTCGGCGCGGTTGATCACGCAGGAGGCCGACATGGGCATGGACCGGGCGCCGCCGACGGCCGCGACGATCTCGTCGAGCTTCTTCTGCACGTCCATGGGGGCTCGCACTCTCTCGGCCTCAGGCGGTTCCTGAGACGGACGGGACGACTGTAAGGCCAGCGGGCTGGCCCCCGACACCGCCTGACGTCCTGTCAGTCGGTCAGCGGTTGCGCAGCCGCTCCAGGAGCGCCGCGTGGACGTGCGCCGGCAGCAGGTGGGCGACGTCGCCGCCCCAGGCCGCGACCTCCTTGACCAGCGAGGAGGACAGGAAGCTGTAGGTGGGGTTGGTCGGGACGAACAGCGTCTCGACGCCCGACAGGCCCATGTTCATCTGGGCCATCTGGAGCTCGTAGTCGAAGTCGCTGACCGCGCGCAGGCCCTTGACGATGGCCGGGATGTCCCGCTGCTTGCAGAAGTCGACGAGCAGGCCGTGGAAGGCCTCGACCTGGATGTTGCCGTAGTCGGCCGTGGCCTCGCGGATCAGCTCGATCCGCTCCTCGACGGTGAACAGGCCCTGCTTCGACTGGTTGATCATCACGGCGACGTGCACGACGTCGTAGAGCCTGGAGGCGCGTCCGATGATGTCGAGGTGTCCGTTGGTGATGGGATCGAAGGACCCCGGACAGACGGCGCGGCGCAACTGAACTCCCTCGTTCATGAGTCTTCGCTGGTGAAAGCGGCGCGGCCGTACCAAAGGGTGCCCTCGCCGTACTTGCGCGACCGGAGCGGCTCGAAGCCCTCGGGCCACGGGAAGGCACCGCTCCTGGTGCTGCGCTCCACGGTGACGAGCGCATCGTCCGTGATCCAGCCATTGGACCGGAGTGTGAGGAGGATCTCCCGCAGTTCCGCGCTGTCCACGGCGTACGGCGGATCCAGGAAGACGATGTCGTACGGGTCCCCCGCGGCCCTGGCCGCCACGATCTGCTCGGCCTTGCCCGCGCGGAACTCCGCGCCGGGCAGGCCCAGCGTCCGGATGTTGTCCCGGATCGCCTTGGCGGCCTTGGCCTCGGCCTCGACGAGCAGGGTGTGGGCGGCGCCTCGGGAGAGCGATTCCAGGCCGACGGCGCCGGAGCCGCCGTACAGGTCGAGCACCCGGGCCCCTCCGACGCCGTGCAGCGACTCCCAGGTCGAGAAGAGGCCTTCGCGCATCCGGTCCGAGGTCGGACGGGTGCCGGTGCCCGGGGGCACGGCCAGCCGTCGCCCGCCGGCGCTGCCGGCGATCACGCGGGTCATCTGGGGTCCTTCGGTACGGCGGTAGGGGCGTGCCCCGGCGTCGCCGCGGCACTCCAACGATAGGTCGTGCCGCTCAGCCCTTCTCCAGGTACTGCTCGCGCTCGGTGTCGAGCAGGGCGTCCAGCGCGGTCCGCAGGCCCGGCAGGCGCTCCAGCGCGGGGTCCTCGGCGACGACGCGGGTGGCCTCCTCCCGCGCCTGCGCGATGACCTCCTCGTCCTCGATGACGGCGAGCATGCGCAGCGAGGAGCGCACTCCGGACTGGGCCTGGCCGAGCACATCGCCCTCGCGGCGCTGTTCCAGGTCGATCCGGGAGAGTTCGAAGCCGTCGAGGGTGGCGGCGACGGCGGCCAGCCGGGCCCGGGCGGGGCTGGCCTCGTGCATCTCGCTGACCAGCAGGCACAGACCGGGCGCGGAGCCCCGGCCGACGCGGCCGCGGAGCTGGTGGAGCTGGGAGACGCCGAACCGGTCCGCGTCCATGATCACCATGACGGTGGAGTTGGGGACGTTCACCCCGACCTCGATGACGGTGGTGGCGACCAGCACCTTGACCTCGCCGGCGGCGAACCGGCGCATGACGTCGTCCTTGTCGGCCGGGTCCATCCGGCCGTGCAGCACCTCGACGGCCATCCCGGCCAGCGGTCCGCGCGTGAGCTGCTCGGCGATCTCCACGACCGCGAGCGGCGGCCGCTTGTCGCCGTCGTCCTCGGCGGACTTCTTCCTGGGTTCGTCCTCCCCGTCGCCGATGCGGGGGCAGACCACATACGCCTGGTGCCCCTTCTCGACCTCCTCGCGCACCCGCTCCCAGGCCCGCGCGAGGAAGTGCGGCTTGTCCTTCGAGGGCACCACGTGCGTCGCGATCGGGGAGCGCCCGGCCGGCAGCTGGTCGAGGACGGAGGTCTCCAGGTCGCCGAAGACGGTCATGGCGACCGTGCGCGGGATCGGGGTCGCCGTCATCACCAGCAGGTGCGGGGGCTGCTTCCCCTTGGACCGCAGCGCGTCGCGCTGCTCCACCCCGAAGCGGTGCTGCTCGTCCACGACGACCAGGCCGAGGTCGTGGAACTGCACCTTGTCCTCGATCAGCGCGTGCGTGCCGATCACGATCCCGGCCTCGCCGGTGACCAGGTCGAGGAGGGCCTGGCGGCGCGCGGGCATCCCCATGGAGCCGGTGAGCAGCACCACCTTGGTGCCCCGGTCGGAGCCGCCGAGCATGCCCCCCTCGGCCAGTTCGCCCATCATCTCGGTGATGGAGCGGTGGTGCTGCTGTGCGAGCACCTCGGTGGGCGCGAGCATGGCCGCCTGCCCGCCGCTGTCCACGACGGCGAGCATCGCCCGCAGCGCCACCAGCGTCTTGCCCGAGCCGACCTCTCCCTGGAGGAGGCGGTGCATGGGGTGTTCGGTGGCCAGGTCGTCGAAGATCTCCTTGGAGACGGTCTGCTGGCCCTGGGTGAGGGTGAAGGGCAGTTTCGCGTCGAAGGAGTCGAGCAGGCCGCCGGGGACCGGGCGGCGCGGGACGGCCGGGAGCTGGGAGTCGGCGTGCCGGCGGCGGGCCAGGGCGACCTGGAGGACGAAGGCCTCGTCCCACTTGAGGCGCTGGCGGGCGTCCTCGATGTCGGCCTTGGTGCCCGGTCGGTGGATCTTCAGCAGTGCCTCGGTGAGAGGGACCAGTCCGCGGCCCTCGCGCAGGGCGGGCGGCAGCGGGTCCACGGCGTCCTGGGCGCTGGGCAGCACCGCGTCCACGCACTTGGCGATCTTCCAGGACTCCAGTTTGGCGCAGGCCGGGTAGATCGGGATGAGCTGACCGGCGAAGGCGGCCGCGGCGTCCCGGTCGGAGGCGTCGCCGCCGAGCGGCTCGTAGGCCGGGTGCGCGAGCTGGAGCTTGTGGTTGAACTTGGAGACCTTGCCGGCGAACATCGCGCGGCTGCCGGGCAGCAGGTCCTTGTGCGGCTTGTGGACGCCGGAGCCGAAGAAGACCAGCTGGAGGCGGCCGCTGCCGTCGGTGATGGTCACCTCCAGACGCTTGCCGCGGCCCCCGTTGAAGGTCAGGATCCGGGCGTCGGCGACCTGCGCGACGACGGTCACGTGCTCGTCGATCTGGTCGGCGAGCTCGGCCAGCGAGGTCAGCTCACCGCGCTCGGCGTACCGCCGCGGGTAGTGGTGGAGCAGGTCCAGGGCCGTGTGCAGGCCGAGCTGCTCGGCCAGCACCTTGGCGGTGGCGGGACCGAGCGTCTTCTTGAGGTCTTCGTCGAGCGCGGGCACGTGTTCCATTGCACACCATGGCGCTGACAAGCCCGCTATTCCACCCCGACCAGGAGCGGCGCCGAGTACCGGCCGCCCCGGTAGGTGACGGTGTCCACGGCGAGGTGACCCTGCTGGACGTAGGCCTCCAGGCGCTCGGCGACGGCGTCCGGTACGTCGGGTCCCAGGACCAGGGTGACGAGTTCGCCGCCGGAGCCCAGCATCCGGTCCAGGACGGCCTCGGCGGTCTCGGCCAGGCCCGAGCCGATCACCGCGACGTCCCCGTCGATGAGGCCGAGCACGTCGCCGGCCTGGCAGATGCCGGCCGAGGTGAAGGACTGCCGTTCGGCGACGGCCAGTTCCCCGTACCGGGTGGCGCCGGCCGCCGCCGTCATGGCGACCACGTCCTCGTCGAAGCTGCCCTCGGGGTCGTGCACGGCGAGGGCGGCCAGGCCCTGGACCGCGGAGCGGGTGGGGATCACGGCCACCCGTACGCCCTCGGCGCGGGCCTGTTCGGCCGCCGCGGCCGCGACGGCGCGCAGTTCGGCGCCGCCCGGCAGCAGCACCACCTCACGGGCGTGCGCGCGGCGGAGTGCGTCGATCAGTTCGGCCACGGCCGGCGGCTCCCCGGGGCGTACGAGCACGGTGGTCGCTCCCGCCTCCCCGCACAGCCCGGCCAGTCCCTCGCCGGGGACGACGGCGACCACGGCTCGCTGGGCGCGCTCGCCCCGCGCCCGGCGGCGCTCGTCCCCGAAGTGGGTGATCCGTATCCGGTAGGGCCGTCCGGCCACGACTCCGGCCTCCACGGCCGCGCCGGGGTCGTCGACGTGGACGTGGACGTTCCACAGTCCGTCGCCGCCGACCACGACCAGTGAGTCGCCGAGTCCGTCGAGACGTTCGCGCAGTTCGCCGACGGCCGCCTCGGAGGCCTCCAGCAGGTAGATCACCTCGTACGCGGGCCCCTCCTCCTCCTGCGCGCAGGGGTCCGGCGACTGCGGTACGGGCACCGCGCGGCCGCGTACGGGTTCGGCGGCCGCCTCCTGGCCGGACAGTGCCTGCCACAGGGCGCCGAAGACGACGACCAGCCCGCAGCCCCCGGCGTCGACCACTCCGGCCCGGCCCAGCGCGGCGAGCTGCCCGGGGGTCTCGGCCAGGGCGGCGCGGGCCCCGTCGTAGGCGGCCCGGGCCACCTCGGCCGCGGTCCCGGCGGCGGCTCCGGCCGCCTCGCCGGCCCGGGCGGCGGCGCCGGCGACGGTGAGCATGGTGCCCTCCACCGGGTGCGCGACGGCCGCGTACGCCTCCTCCGCGGCCCGGGTGAGCGCGCGGGCCAGCAGCCCGCCGGGGCCCGCTCCGGCCTGCTGCCCCCGCTCGGCCGGCCCGGCCGGCTCGTCGCCGAGTACGTCGGCCACTCCACGCAGCAGCTGCGCCAGGATCGTCCCGGAGTTCCCGCGGGCTCCCACCAGGGCTCCGTGCGCCCAGGCCCGTACGGCCTCGGCCAGGGAGGTCCGCCCTGTGCCGTCGGTCACCTCGGGGAAGGCCTCGGCGAGGCCGCGGTCGGCCGATTCGGCGGTGAGGTAGAGGTTGGTGCCGGTGTCCGCGTCGGCGACCGGGTAGACGTTGATCGCGTCGATGTCCTCGCGGGCCCGGCCCAGTGCGGCCAGGGCCAGGGAGCTCCAGGTGCGCACCGCTTCGGCGTCGAGCTCGTCAGGGTGCTGCGGCTGCGACTCGTGCGGCACCGGGCGTTCCTCCTTGTGCGGGCCAGGGTTCACCGCAGGGTAACGAAGGACCGCCCGGGCGTCGGGACCGCGGGGCGGGGGCAGCGGCGGCCATGGTAGTTTTCTTGGACGGACGCAGTCGTTGTATGCTGCTCCGGTTGCCCGGCGAGAGTCGGGCCATTCCCCCGGCAAACCACTTCAGATCTCTGAATCCGGTGCGCCGGTTTCACTGTAATTGCATCTGAAGTCTTGGAGTGACCTGTGGCTGCCAACTGCGACGTTTGCGCCAAGGGGCCGAGCTTCGGCAACAACATCTCCCACTCGCACCGCCGCACCTCGCGTCGCTGGAACCCGAACATCCAGCGCGTCCGTGCCGTGGTCAATGGGACGCCGAAGCGCCTCAACGCCTGCACCTCGTGCATCAAGGCCGGCAAGGTCTCGCGCTGACGCCTCCCGTCGTAGCGCAGCCCTTTCCGGTTGCCAAAAAGGCCGGTTCACCTCTGGTGAACCGGCCTTTTGCCTTGTCCGGGGGCCCGGCCGGAGGGCCGGCCGGGCTGTCGCAGCGGGTTCAGCGCCACTGCCAGGCGTGATCCACCGGGCCGATGCCCCCGCCGAGCGCGAAGCCGGCGGCGATGGCGCCCGTGACGTACTCCTTGGCGGCCGTGACGGCCTCCGGGACGGTCAGTCCCCTGGCCAGGCCCGCCGCGATCGCGCTGGCGAGGGTGCAGCCGGTGCCGTGGGTGTGCCGGTTGTCGTGACGCGGGGCGCGCAGCCAGCGCTCCTCGGTGCCGTCGGTGAGCAGGTCCACCGCCTCGTGGCCGTGCGCCGCGAGATGTCCGCCCTTGATCAGCGCCCACCGCGGCCCGTGGCCGAGGATCGCGTCGGCGGCCCGCCGCATGTCGTCCTCGGTCTCCACCACCACACCCGTGAGCTGGGCCACCTCGTCCAGGTTGGGGGTGGCCACCGTGGCCCGCGGCAGCAGCTCCTTGCGTACGGCGTCCAGCGCCGAGGCGGCGAGCAGCGCGTCCCCGTGCTTGGAGACCCCGACGGGGTCCACGACGGCCGGGGCCCGGGTGTCCGCCAGCAGCGCGGCCACCGTCTCCACCAGGGCGGCGGAGGAGAGCATCCCGGTCTTCACGGCCTGGACCCCGATGTCGTCCACGACGGCCCGGTACTGGGCCGTGACGGCCTCGGCGGGCAGTTCCCAGACTCCCCGTACCCCGAGCGAGTTCTGCGCCGTCACGGCGGTCACCACGCTCATGCCGTGGACCCCGAGCGCCAGCATGGTCTTGAGGTCGGCCTGGATGCCCGCGCCGCCGCCGGAGTCGGATCCGGCGACGGTCAGGCACAGCGGCGGGGCGGAGCTCACGGCGTGCCGTCCTGGGCGGCCGGGTCGGCCCCGAAGTGGTCCCAGCCGCCGGTGCTGGTCCAGGGCGCGCCGTCGACGGTCACCTGGGGCAGCGCGGAGCGGTTGAGCACCTCGCCGATGACCTTCCAGCGGGCGGGAAGCTTCACGTCGGGCGGGAAGGTCGCCACGATCGCGTGGTCCTCTCCCCCGGTGAGCACCCACTGCAGCGGGTCCACGCCGACGGCCTGCCCGATGTCGTGCATCTGGGTCGGGATGTCGACGGCCGCCGAGCGCAGGTCGATCCGTACCTTGCTGGCGTCGGCGATGTGCCCGAGGTCGGCGATCAGGCCGTCGCTGACGTCGGTCATGGCGGTGGCGCCGAGTCCGGCGGCGGCGGGGCCCGCGTGGTACGGCGGCTCGGGGCGCCGGTGCGCCTCGACGAAGGCCCGCGGGGAGCGGAAGCCGCGCGAGAGCACGGCGAAGCCGGCCGCGGACCAGCCGAGCCAGCCGGTGACGGCGACGACGTCGCCGGGCTGGGCGCCGGAGCGCAGGACGGGCTCGTGGTTGCGCAGGTCGCCGAGGGCGGTGATGGCGACGGTGATGACGTCCCCGCGGACGACGTCCCCGCCGACCACGGCCGCGCCGGCGACCTGGCACTCGTCGCGGATCCCGTCCATCAGCTCGGTGGGCCAGGTGACCGGGAGTTCGGCGGGGACGACGAGGCCGAGCAGCAGCGCGGTCGGCACCGCGCCCATGGCGGCGATGTCGGCGAGGTTCTGCGCGGCGGCCTTGCGGCCGACGTCGTAGGCCGTGGACCAGTCGCGCCGGAAGTGCCGGCCCTCCAGCAGGATGTCGGTGCTCGCCACGACCCGCCGGTCGGGGGCGGACACCACCGCGGCGTCGTCGCCCGGCCCGAGCCGGACCGCCGGGGTGGTGGTGAGCCGTGAGGTGAGCTCCCTGATCAGCCCGAACTCCCCCAGCTCGCCGACAGTGCCCTTCATCGCTGTGCCCCTTCTTGCCCAGTCCGCTTGCGGTCGCGAGCCGTCTCAGCTCTGGGTACCGTCAACAGATACGTCAACTTCTGCTCTCCGTACGCCCCGCTGTGCGTGGCGCCGGGCCCGCGGGTCTCCCCGCGGCGCACGGCGACGCGGTACCGTGGCGTCCCTTCTTCCCCCGGCCCGTTCAATCGTGTGGGGCCCACCCGAAGGTTAGGGGAAATGATCCTCGTGGCCGCCCTGGAGGTTCCGTGGTACAGGCGTACATCCTTATCCAGACCGAAGTGGGCAAGGCGTCGTTCGTCGCCGAGTCCATCGGCCAGATCCCGGGGGTGATCCAGGCCGAAGACGTGACGGGCCCGTACGACGTGATCGTGCGCGCCCAGGCCGACACCGTGGACGACCTCGGCCGTATGGTCGTCGCCAAGGTCCAGCAGGTGGAGGGGATCACCCGCACCTTGACCTGCCCGGTGGTCCATCTGTAGCCCCCGTCTACTCTTGGCCGGTGATGTCCCTCCACCACCGGCCCCTGCGTGTCCGCGCCCTGTCCGCCCTGCCCGCCTCGATGGCCGTCCTGGCCACCGCGGCGTGCTCCCCGGGCGGATCCGAAGCCCGGGTGGACCCACCGCCCACGCCGCCCGCCGCCGTCGCGGGACTCTGTGCGGCACTGCACAAGGAGCTCCCGGAGACGGTGGCCGGCCTGGCGCGGACCAGAACCGAACCGGAGTCCGATCTGACGGCCGCGTGGGGCGGCTCGGCGATCGTACTGCGGTGCGGTATCCCCAAGCCCCCCAAGATGCTCGATCCGAAGCAGGAGGGCGTCCACGTGAACGGAGTGGCCTGGCTGCTGGAGAAGCTCGACGAGGGTTCCGGCGGGGGGTTCCGGTTCACCACCGGGCTGCGGCTGGCCTACACCGAGGTCCAGGTCGACAAGGAGCATGCCACGGACGCGGGGATGCTGGTCGGCCTGTCCACGGCCATCACCGCGACCGTGCCCGAGGGCATCGCCTCCTACTGAGTACCGCGCTGCGCGTACCGCGTACGGGGTACCGAGCACACCGCCGCCCGCCGACCGCCTTCGAAGGCGGTCGGCGGGCGGTCGGCTTTTCGGACGACTGTCAGCGCAGGCCGGTGGAGCGGCGCAGGGCCGCCTGGATGAGGCTGTCCACCAGCTCCGGGTACTCGATGCCCGTCTTCTGCCACATCAGCGGGTACATGGAGATCGGGGTGAAGCCCGGCATCGTGTTGATCTCGTTGATGACGAACTCGCCGTCCTCGGTGAGGAAGAAGTCGGCGCGCACCAGGCCCTCGCAGGAGGCCGCCTCGAAGGCCTCGATCGCGAGCCGCTGCACCTCGGCGGTCTGCTCCGGGGTGAGCGGGGCGGGCACGATCCCGGAGGCGGAGTCGATGTACTTCGCCTCGAAGTCGTAGAAGTCGTGGCTGGACACCGGCGGGATCTCGGCGGGGACGCTCGCGCGCGGCCCGTCCTCGAACTCCAGGACCCCGCACTCGATCTCGCGGCCGCGCAGCAGCGCCTCCACGATGATCTTCGGGTCGTGGCGACGGGCCTCCTTGACCGCGGCGTCCAGGCCGGAGGCGTCGTCGACCTTGGTGATGCCGATGGAGGAGCCGGCCCGGGCGGGCTTGATGAACAGCGGCCAGCCGTGCTCGGCGGCGAAGTCCAGGATCTTGCCCGTGGCCGCCTCCCGGTCGGCCTCCCACTCGCGGGGGCGGATGGTCACGTACGGGCCGACGCGCAGCCCGAAGGACGTGAACACCCGCTTCATGTAGTCCTTGTCCTGGCCGACGGCCGAGGCGAGGACGCCGGAGCCGACGTACGGGATGCCGGAGAGCTCCAGGAGGCCCTGGAGGGTGCCGTCCTCGCCGTACGGGCCGTGCAGGACGGGGAAGACGACGTCGACCTCGCCCAGGGCCTTGGGGACGGCGCCCGGTTCGGTGTAGACGACCTGGCGGCTGGCGGGGTCGACCGAGAGCACGACGGCGCCGTCCTCGGAGTCGGCGAGCTCCTCGACACTCGGGAGCTTGCGGTCGGCGATGGCCATCCGCTCGGGCTCGTCGGCGGTCAGCGCCCATCGGCCGTCCGTGGTGATGCCGATGGGCAGCACCTCGTACTTGGAGCGGTCGATGGAGCGCAGCACGGCGCCCGCCGTGACGACCGAGATGGCGTGTTCCGAGCTGCGGCCGCCGAACACGACGGCCACGCGGGGCTTGCGGCCCTGCTGCTCAGGGGTCTGGGGGAGGTTCTCGCTGCTCATATCGCCACGAGAGTACCCGCTCAAGCGTCCGAAACGGAGTTAGCGACGTTCCGGTTTGGCACTGCGTCCCATGAGGTCCTTGAGCGCGACCAGGGTCGGCTTGCCGTGGTGGACGATGTCCACCACCGTGTCGGTGATGGGCATGTCCACCCCGTGCCGGCGGGCCAGATCCGCCACGGACTGGCAGGACTTGACTCCCTCGGCGGTCTGCTTGGTGACCGCGATGGTCTCTTCCAGGGTCATCCCGCGGCCGAGGTTGGTGCCGAAGGTGTGGTTCCGGGAGAGCGGCGAGGAGCAGGTGGCGACCAGGTCGCCGAGGCCCGCGAGGCCGGAGAAGGTGAGCGGGTCGGCGCCCATCGCCACGCCGAGGCGGGTCGCTTCGGCGAGTCCGCGGGTGATGAGCGAGCCCTTGGTGTTGTCGCCCAGGCCCATGCCGTCCGCGATGCCGACGGCGAGGCCGATGACGTTCTTGACGGCGCCGCCGAGCTCGCAGCCGGTGACGTCGGTGCTCGTGTACGGACGGAAGTACGGGGTGTGGCAGGCGGCCTGGAGGCGCTGGGCCACGCTCTCGTCCACGCAGGCGACGACGGAGGCGGCGGGCTGGCGGGCGGCGATCTCGGCGGCCAGGTTGGGGCCGGTGACCACGGCGATGCGCTGGGCGGGGACCTTGGCCACCTCCTCGATGACCTCGCTCATCCGCTTGGCGGTGCCGAGTTCGATGCCCTTCATCAGGGAGACGAGCACGGTGTCGGGGGCCAGCAGGGGCGCCCACGCGGCGAGGTTCTCGCGCAGGGTCTGGGACGGGACGGCGAGGACGGTGAAGTCGGCGCCGGCCGCGGCCGCGGCCGGGTCGGTGGTGGCCCGGAGGTTCGCGGGGAGTTCGACGCCGGGGAAGTAGTCCGGGTTGGTCCGGCCGGTGTTGATGGCGTCGACCACCTCCTGGCGGCGGCCCCACAGCGTCACCTCGCAGCCGGCGTCGGCGAGGACGATGGCGAAGGCCGTGCCCCAGGAGCCTGTTCCGAAGACGGTCGCCTTCACGGGACGTGTCACTTGTTGCCCTCCCCTGCGGCCTTGCGCCGCTGTTCCGCCCTGGCGTTGCGATGGTCGTACGGCTGCCCGGGCGCGGTCTCGCCGCGCACCTCCTCCAGCAGCGCGGTGATGGCCGCCATGATGACCTCGGTGACCTCCCGGAGGACCTCCGGGGTGGGTTCCCGGTCGTAGAAGGCGGAGAGGTCCACCGGCGGTCCGGCGAGCACCTGGAGGGTCTTGCGCGGGAAGAGCCGGACCTTGTTCTCCTTGGCGTAGGGCGGCATCGCGAGGTTCGCGCCCCACTGGGCCACGGGAATGACGGGGGCCCTCGTGATCAGCGCCACGCGGGCGGCGCCGGTCTTGCCGGCCATCGGCCACATGCCGGGGTCACGGGTGAGGGTGCCCTCCGGGTAAAAGGCCACGCATTCGCCGCGCTCGATGGCGTCCACGGCGGCCCTGAATGCGTCCAGGGCGTTGGTGGACTCCCGGTAGACGGGGATCTGCCCGCTGCCGTGCAGGATCGACCCGACAATAGGGACCTTGAAGAGGGCGGCCTTGGCCAGCAATCGGGGCACCCGGCCGGTGTTGTACTGGAAGTGCGCGTACGAGAGCGGGTCCAGATACGAGTTGTGATTGACGGCGGTGATAAAGCCGCCCTCGGCCGGAATGTGCTCCATTCCCCGCCAGTCCCGCTTGAAGAGCACTACCAGCGGCGGTTTTGCGATGACCGCCGCCAGGCGGTACCAGAAGCCGATTCTGCGGCGGGACACTCGGACACCTTCCTCTAGGACCGGTGCGCGGCTTGGGCACCTCGTCGGCCGGACAAGTGTCACCCCACGCCCGGTCTCTGTCGAGAACACCGTACGCCCCGCTCACCCCGCCGGACTCCCGGGTTGCCCGGGCGGAGGCGACAATGGGCCGACACATGACCCGGCCGTGACCTGACCATGGCCGAAGGATGTGCCGGAGCGCACCGGAGGGAAGGGGTCCGTCACGAACGCCGTCTGGAGTCTGGTGGTCCCGCTGAAGCCTCTGGCGGTGGCGAAGAGCCGTCTCGCGCGGGCCGTGGGCGCCTCGCGTCCGGGCCTTGCCCTGGCCTTCGCCCAGGACACCGTCGCGGGGGCCCTGGCCTGCGCGGCGGTCGCGGATGTGGTGGTCGTCACGGACGACGCCGCGGCCGGTGCGGAACTGGCACGGCTCGGGGCGCGGATCGTCCCGGACGTCCCGGCGGCCGGGCTCAACGCGGCCCTGGACCACGGGGCGCGGGCGGCGCGGTCGGGTCGGCCGCGCGCCGCGGTGGCCGCGCTGAACGCCGACCTGCCGGCGCTCCGGCCCCCGGAATTGCAACGCGTGCTCGAAAACGCTTCGGTATTTCCGCGGGCATTTCTGGCGGATGCGGCCGGAATCGGGACGACCCTGCTTTCCGCCGCTCCGGACGTGGAATTGGCCCCCTCCTTCGGCGGGCCGTCACGGGCCAGACATTCGGCCTCGGGAGCGGTGGAAATCGCCCTGTCGGACGTCGACAGCGTGCGCCGGGACGTGGACACGGCGGCCGATCTGCGCACCGCGCTCACCCTCGGCGTGGGGCGCCACACCGCCCGATACAGTGCCCGTATGCAGGCGACCGCGTACACGTACGACTCCCAGACCCGCAGCGGCAGTGTGCTGCTGGACGACGGCACTCCGGTGCCCTTCGAGGCCCCGGCCTTCGACGCGGGCGGCCTGCGGCTGCTGCGGCCCGGGCAGCGGGTCCGGATCGAGACGGACGGCGCGGGCGCGAGCCTGCGGATCACCCTGGTGACGCTGCAGACGTTCTGACACACGGCCGCCGCGGCCCCGTGCGGGGCTCGCCGGCGCGCCGAACGCACCGCGGGCCGGCTCCCCCACATGGGGAAAGCCGGCCCGGCCTGTGTGACGCGTGCCCCTACTTCTTGCGGGCGGTGGTCTTCTTCGCGGTGGCCTTGCGCGTCGCCGTCTTCTTGGCGGGCGCCTTCGTCGCTGCGGTGACCTTCTTGGCCGCCGGCGCGGTCTTCTTCGCCGCGGCGGTGGTCTTCTTCGCGGCGGCCGTGGTCTTCTTGGCCGCGGCGGTGGTCTTCTTCGCGGCCGCGGTGGCCTTCTTGGCCGTGGCGGTGCTCTTCACCGCCGCCTTCTTGACGGTCGCCGTGGCCTTCTTGGCCACGACCTTCTTTGCGACCGTGGTCTTTGCCGCGGCCTTCTTGGCGGTGGTGGCCTTCTTCGCCGCGGCCTTCTTGACCGTCGCGGAGGCACCACCCGTAAGGCTGCCCTTGGGCGCCTTCTTCACGGAGACCTCGCCGCCCTTGGGGAGCTTCTTGGTGCCGCTGACCAGGTCTTTGAAGCCCTGGCCGGCACGGAAGCGGGGCACAGAGGTCTTCTTGACCCGGACGCGCTCCCCCGTCTGCGGGTTGCGGGCGTAACGGGCCGGACGGTCGACCTTCTCGAACGAGCCGAAGCCCGTGACCGAGACCCGGTCGCCCGCGACGGTAGCGCGGACGATCGCGTCCAGTACCGCGTCGACAGCGTCCGCGGCCTGCTGGCGGCCGCCCAGCTTGTCGGCAATCGCTTCTACGAGCTGCGCCTTGTTCACGTCTTCCCCTTCGGAGACTTCGCCAGAACGAATGTGTTCAAGCTTATTTCGCACGTTAGGCGGATATATACCGCAAATCAAACACGAAACGGGCTAATCACCCTAGTGCCGCAACGCTGTAGGCCGTTACGGAGTTCCTTCGCATCAGTCGCCTTCAGGGAATCGACCCTCGTCGAGGTCCTTCATCAACCTGTCCAGGCGCCTTGCCGCATCGGCGAGATCATGCTTCGCCGCGGCCGTGACGACCAACAGCTTCCGGGACAGCGCCATCCTTACGCCCTCCGGGACTTGCAGTGAGCGCACCCGTGTGTGTGCTTCTTTCAACCGGTCCGCGACGAGTTCGTAGAGCTCGAGTTGACTGTCGCGTTCCATGCACAGATTGTGCCATCTGGGGCGAGTTGTCGCCTCACGGGGCCTCAACAAACGGCTGTGCCCCCCGCCGGAGGGCGGGGGGCACAGTGTTGTCCATGTGATCACCCGAAGGTGAATAAGCGCTGATCAGGCAGGAATCAGGCCTGAATCGTGCGCGGCTTGAAGGTGGGTCGGGCGCTTTCGTACGTGGCGATGTCCGCTTCGTTCTGAAGGGTGAGCGAGATGTCGTCCAGGCCCTCCAGCAGACGCCAGCGGGCGTTGTCGTCGAGTTCGAACTCCGCGACGACGCCTTCCGCTCGCACCTGGCGGTCGACCAGGTCGACCGTGATCTCGGCGGTCGGGTCGGCCTCCGTCAGCTTCCAGAGCTGCTCGACGGTCTCCTGCGGGAGGACGACGGTCAGCAGACCGTTCTTCAGCGAGTTCCCGCGGAAGATGTCGGCGAAGCGGGAGGAGATGACCGTCTTGAAGCCGAAGTTCTGCAGGGCCCAGACGGCGTGTTCGCGCGAGGACCCCGTACCGAAGTCGGGGCCGGCGACCAGGACGGTCGCACCGGCGCGCTCCGGGCGGTTCGTGACGAACTCCGGGTCCTTGCGCCAGGCCTCGAAGAGCCCGTCCTCGAACCCGTCGCGGGTGATCTTCTTCAGCCAGTGGGCCGGGATGATCTGGTCGGTGTCGACGTTGCTGCGGCGCAGCGGGACGGCCCGGCCGGTGTGGGTGGTGAAGGCTTCCATGGTTCAGACTCCGGCGGTCGCGTCGGCGGCGGACAGGTCGGCGGGCGAGGCCAGATGGCCCAGCACCGCGGTGGCGGCGGCCACCTGCGGGGAGACCAGGTGGGTGCGCCCGCCCTTGCCCTGCCGGCCCTCGAAGTTGCGGTTGGAGGTGGACGCGGAGCGTTCACCGGGAGCCAGTTGGTCGGGGTTCATGCCCAGACACATCGAACAGCCCGCGTGCCGCCACTCGGCGCCGGCCTCCTTGAAGACCTTGTCCAGACCCTCTTCCACGGCCTGCAGGGCGACCCGGACCGAGCCCGGGACGACCAGCATCCGTACGCCGTCGGCGACTTTGCGGCCCTCGATGATGCCGGCGACGGCGCGCAGGTCCTCGATGCGGCCGTTGGTGCAGGAACCTACGAAGACGGTGTCGACCTTGATGTCCCGCAGCGGCTGTCCGGCGGTCAACCCCATGTACTCCAGGGCCTTTTCGGCGGCCAGGCGCTCCGAAGCGTCCTCGTACGAAGCCGGGTCGGGGACGTGGGCCGACAGCGGCGCGCCCTGGCCCGGGTTGGTGCCCCAGGTGACGAAGGGGGACAGCGCGGCAGCGTCGATGACGACCTCCGCGTCGAAGACCGCGTCGTCGTCCGTGCGCAGGGTCTTCCAGTACTCGACCGCCGCGTCCCAGTCCTTGTCCGTGGGGGCGTGGTCACGGCCCTGCAGGTAGTCGAAGGTGGTCTGATCAGGGGCGATCATGCCCGCGCGGGCACCGGCCTCGATCGACATGTTGCAGATGGTCATGCGGGCTTCCATCGACAGCTTCTCGATGGCCTCGCCCCGGTACTCCAGGATGTAGCCCTGGCCGCCGCCGGTGCCGATCCTGGCGATGATCGCCAGGATCAGGTCCTTCGCGGTGACGCCCTCGGCCAGCGCGCCGGTGACGGTGATCGCCATCGTCTTCGGGCGGGCCAGCGGCAGCGTCTGGGTGGCCAGCACGTGCTCGACCTGGCTCGTACCGATGCCGAAGGCCAGCGCGCCGAAGGCGCCGTGCGTGGAGGTGTGCGAGTCGCCGCAGACCACGGTGGTGCCGGGCTGAGTCAGACCCAGCTGCGGCCCCACGACGTGGACGACGCCCTGCTCGACGTCACCCAGCGAGTGCAGGCGCACGCCGAACTCGGCGCAGTTCGCCCGCAGCGTCTCCAGCTGGGCGCGGGAGACCGGGTCCGCGATCGGCTTGTCGATGTCGATGGTGGGGGTGTTGTGGTCCTCGGTCGCGATGGTGAGGTCGAGGCGTCGGACCTTGCGGCCGGCCTGACGCAGTCCTTCGAAGGCCTGCGGGCTGGTCACCTCGTGCAGCAGGTGCAGATCGATGAAGAGGAGGTCGGGCTCGCCTTCGGCGCGCCGGACGACATGGTCGTCCCAGACCTTCTCCGCGAGTGTCCTACCCATCGCTTTCCCTCCGGCCGGCCGGTTGTGCCGGCGCTTCATAGAGATCTTGTGCGCCGTGCCGCCCGTACCCCACGTCCCGGACGACGGCTCGGACCCAGTGGTTCGTGGACCCGCACATACAGACTCGCTGGTTCTTGGAAAAATTGAACTTGCGTTTCACAGTGTGAGACGCGAATATCGTTTCATGGACAACTCTAGCGGCGTCGGCGTTCTCGACAAGGCAGCTCTGGTATTGAGCGCACTGGAGTCCGGTCCGGCCACCCTCGCCGGGCTGGTCGCGGCGACAGGGCTCGCACGACCCACGGCACATCGCCTTGCCGTGGCACTGGAACACCACCGGATGGTGGCGAGGGACATGCAGGGCCGGTTCATCCTCGGACCGCGGCTGGCGGAGCTCGCCGCCGCGGCCGGCGAGGACCGCCTGCTGGCCACGGCGGGACCGGTACTCACCCACCTCCGTGACGTGACGGGAGAGAGCGCGCAGCTCTACCGCCGTCAGGGAGACATGCGCATCTGCGTGGCGGCCGCGGAGCGGCTGTCGGGTCTTCGGGACACCGTCCCGGTGGGCTCGACGCTTCCGATGAAGGCCGGTTCGGCCGCGCAGATCCTGATGGCCTGGGAGGAGCCCGAGCGGCTCCACCGCGGTCTTCAGGGCGCACGCTTCACGGCGACGGCGCTCTCGGGCGTCCGGCGTCGCGGCTGGGCGCAGTCGATCGGCGAGCGGGAGCCCGGTGTGGCCTCCGTGTCGGCGCCGGTGCGCGGGCCGTCGAACCGCGTGGTGGCCTCCGTATCGGTCTCCGGACCGATCGAGCGGCTGACCCGCCACCCGGGCCGGATGCACGCGCAGGCCGTCATCGACGCGGCCGCACGGCTCACGGAGGCCCTGCGCCGCTCCGGCTGAGCCCCTTTCGGCCCGCAGGGCCTCTTCCCCCCGCCCATCCCCCGGGTCCGGGGGCGCGTACGACGCCGCACACGTCCTGACACGCGCCTTCGGGCCCGCACTTACCTGCGCGCCGGCACATACGAAAGAGGCCCTCCGCGATGAACGCGGAGGGCCTCTTCGATGCGTACCCCCGACCGGATTCGAACCGGCGCTACCGCCTTGAGAGGGCGGCGTGCTAGGCCGCTACACAACGGGGGCTAGCTGGTGCTGCTGTTACTGCGCTGGGCTACCAGGACTCGAACCTAGAATAAGGGAACCAGAAACCCTCGTGTTGCCAATTACACTATAGCCCAAAATGGTCTAGACCAGACCAGTACCCCCGACCGGATTCGAACCGGCGCTACCGCCTTGAGAGGGCGGCGTGCTAGGCCGCTACACAACGGGGGCCCTAGCGATCCTGCTTCGAGACGTCCGGGTGCGACCCAAGAGATCTCGCGGGAAGGATCTGTACCCCCGACCGGATTCGAACCGGCGCTACCGCCTTGAGAGGGCGGCGTGCTAGGCCGCTACACAACGGGGGCAAAGCACTGCGTTACTGCTGCACTGCGCTGGGGTACCAGGACTCGAACCTAGAATAAGGGAACCAGAAACCCTCGTGTTGCCAATTACACTATACCCCACCAAAAGTCAACCCCCTGCGGGGGCTTTTCTTTGGGTGGCGCCTCCGTCCGGCCTCTCGGCCCGCTCCGGCGGCGCAGAAAGAACATTACCGGATGCCTGACCGTGCTCCAAAACGGGTATCCCGTGCCAGCAGCTGCGGGAGCTGGTCAAGGCCCTCGATGCGGTGCGCGCCGTCGGGCCCGGGGCCGCGACCGCCGTCGCGGTCGATCCAGACGGCCGTCAATCCGGCGTCACGCGCTCCCCGTGCGTCGATCTCCGGCTGGTCCCCCACGTACGCCACATCGCCGGGCGGCAGCCCGAGCGCCTCGCACGCGGCCAGGAAGGCCCCCGCCTCGGGCTTGCTGATCCCGAGTTCGACGGCGCAGACCAGCACCTCGAAGCGGTCGCGCAGCCCGAGGTCGCGCAGCTTCGGGTCCTGGTTGGCGAGGGAGGAGTTGGAGAGCACCCCGTGCCGGTAGTCGGCCGCGAGGGCGTCGAGGGCGGGCACCACGTCGGGGAAGACGGTCCAGCCGGCCTTGTAGTGCTCCACGTACTGGTCGAACCAGGCGTCGGCCTGGTTCGCGGTCATCCCGGGCTCCTCCAGGAACTCCCGCACCCGCTCCTGCCGCTGCCCCTGGAAGGTGCCCTCGCCGGCCGCGAAGCGCGCCCAGTGCCGGTCGGTGATCTCCCGCCACAGCGCGAGCGCCTGCGCGGGGGTCCCGTACCGCTCCGCGAGCCGGACGGCCTCCAGTTGCGCGGCGAGCCCGGCGGCGTCGGCTCCCGTGTAGTCGAAGAGGGTGTCGTCGATGTCCCACAGCACGGCGCGGATCGGCATGGGGCCGAGCCTACGCCGCGGGCACCAGCGCCGTGGGTACGACCAGGAAGTCCGTCACGAAACAGGTGACCCTGCCCTCGGCGTCCCGCCCGATCCAGGTCGGGTAGCAGCCGTCGCCCCATCCGGAGGTGAAGCCGGCGAGGGTGTGACCGTCCTCTCCCTCGGCCAGGAAGACGGCCGGGCCGTCGCCGACCGTCTCCATGGCGGCCCACACCGCCCCCTCCTCGTCCTCGGTGCCGGGGAAGGAGCCGTCGGCGGCGGCGTCGTAGAAGCAGCCGGTGCCGGCGTCCACGCCATAGCCGTAGAACTCGTCCTCGCCGAGGACGGCGGGGTCCTGGCCCTCGTCGACGGCCATCTCCCAGCTCGCGGTCGGGGTGTCACGGATCACCAGACGCGCGGCGGCGACCCGGGTGTGCGGGCGGGGGCCCTGCGGGACGCCGGGGCGCACCAGCGTGGCGATCGCGGCTTCCGCCCGGTACCGGCCCGGTTCCACCACGACACTGAACGGCTCGGCTTCGTCCTGCCCGAGGCAGACGAAGGGGTCGCAGGCGACGACCCGGCCCGTGGGCAGGCTCACGTCGCCGATGACGACCGGGGCGAGCGTCCCCGTCGTGCCGTCCTCGCGGGCGAAGGCGGAGCCCGGGGTGAAGTGCCAGGCGTAGTCGGGCGGGGTCATCGGCACGGGGTCCTCCGGAGTGCGGCAGCGAGCGGTGATCGTTCTCCCGGAGACTAGGGGGTGGCTCCGACAACGCCGCAGGGGGCGGTGACCGGGTATTCCGGGCGCCGCCCCCTGCGGGACGTACATCGAGGGCTACGCGGCGAGCTTCGCCAGCGCCGCGTCGATACGGGCCAGCGAGCGCTCCTTGCCCAGGATCTCCAGGGACTCGAAGAGCGGCAGGCCGACCGTGCGGCCGGTCACGGCCACGCGGACCGGGGCCTGGGCCTTGCCGAGCTTGAGGCCGTGGGCCTCACCCGCGGTCAGGACGGCCTGCTTGAGCGACTCGGGGTCGGCCCAGTCCGCCGACTCCAGGCCCGCGCGCACCGTGGTGAGCAGCGCGGCCGGCTCGCCCTTCATCGCCTTGTCCCACGAGGCCTGGTCCTCCACCGGCTCCTTCAGGAACAGGAAGTCGACGTTGGCGGTGATGTCCGACAGGACGGTCACACGGGTCTGGGCGTGCGGGGCGATCCGCGCCCAGGCCTCGGCGTCGAAGTCCTCGGGGGCCCAGTTGGCGTGCGGGGCCTGCAGCCACGGGGCGCAGGCGTCCGCGAAGGCCTTCGGGTCCAGCAGGCGGATGTGGTCGCCGTTGATCGACTCGGCCTTCTTCAGGTCGAAGCGGGCCGGGTTCGCGTTCACGCCGTCGATGTCGAACTTCGAGACCATCTCCTCGATCGAGAAGACGTCCTGGTCCTTGGAGAAGGACCAGCCGAGGAGCGAGAGGTAGTTCAGCAGGCCCTCGGGGAGGAAGCCGCGCTCGCGGTACAGGTTGAGCGAGGCCTCGGGGTCGCGCTTGGAGAGCTTCTTGTTGCCCTCGCCCATCACGTACGGCAGGTGGCCGAAGGCGGGGGTGCTCTTGGCGACGCCCAGCTCGATCAGCGCCGCGTAGAGGGCGATCTGGCGGGGGGTCGAGGACAGCAGGTCCTCGCCGCGCAGGACGTGCGTGATCTCCATCAGCGCGTCGTCGACCGGGTTGACCAGCGTGTAGAGCGGGGCGCCGTTGGCCCGGACGATGCCGAAGTCGGGCACGTTGTCCGGGGTGAAGGTCAGCTCGCCGCGGACGAGGTCGGTGAAGGTGATCGGCTCGTCGGGCATCCGGAAGCGGACGATCGCCGGGCGGTGCTCGCCCTGGTACGCCTCGACCTGCACGGGGGTGAGCTCGCGGCAGTGACCGTCGTACCCGGAGGGCTTGCCGGCGGCGCGGGCGGCCGCGCGGCGGGCGTCGAGCTCTTCGGTGGAGCAGTAGCAGTGGTACGCGTAGCCGCCGTCGAGCAGCTTCTTCGCGACGTCCGCGTAGATGTCCATGCGCTCGGACTGGCGGTACGGGGCGTGGGGGCCGCCGACCTCGGGGCCCTCGTCCCAGGTGAAGCCGAGCCAGCGCAGCGAGGCGAGCAGCTGGTCGTAGGACTCCTCGGAGTCACGGGCCGCGTCGGTGTCCTCGATGCGGAAGACGAACGTACCGCCGTGGTGGCGGGCGAACGCCCAGTTGAAGAGTGCGGTCCGGACCAGGCCCACGTGGGGGTTGCCGGTCGGGGAGGGACAGAAACGTACGCGGACAGGTCCGTTAACCACGCTTGATCACCTTGTTGGTGAGAGTGCCGATGCCTTCGATGGTGACGGCGACCTCGTCGCCGACGTTGAGGGGGCCGACTCCGGCCGGGGTCCCCGTGAGGATGACGTCGCCGGGCAGCAGCGTCATGGCCTCGGAGATGTGGACGATCAGGTCCTCGATGGAGCGGACCATGTCGCTGGTACGGCCGAGCTGGCGCTGTTCGCCGTTGACCGTGCACTGGATGGTCAGGTCGCTCGGGTCCAGGTCGGTCTCGATCCAGGGGCCGAGGGGGCAGGCACTGTCGAAGCCCTTGGCCCGGGCCCACTGCTTCTCCCGCTGCTGGACGTCGCGCGCGGTGACGTCGTTGGCGCAGGTGTAGCCGAGGATGACGTCCTTGACGCGCTCCTTCGGGACCTCACGGCACATGCGGCCGATGACCACGGCGAGCTCCGCCTCGTGGTGGAGGTCCTGGGAGAAGGAGGGGTACGTGATCGGGTCGCCCGGGCCGACCACCGAAGTGGAGGGCTTGAAGAAGGTGATCGGGGCGTCGGGGACCTCGTTGCCGAGCTCCGCCGCGTGCTCCGCGTAGTTGCGGCCGATGGCCACGACCTTGTTCGGGAGCACGGGCGGCAGCAGTCGGACCTTGCTCATCGGGACCTTCGTGCCCGAGAGCTCGAAGTCCGCGAAGGGGATGCCCTTGATGATGTCGAGAACGAGCGTGGAGTCGTCGCCGGGGGCGCCGTCGCCCTCGACCGCGCCGAACGCGACGTTGCCGTCGATCGAGAACCTGGCGATGCGCACCTGTTGCGTCTGCCCCTCTGTATTTCCGCTGGCTGGAGTCTGCGGACCCCAGGCTAACGCGGCGGGCAGCGGCGCTTCACGTTCCTTGAGGGGTGGCTACTCCGCGGCGGCGGCGACCGGCACGTTCATCAGGACGGTGCGGCGCGGGTTCGCGGTCTGCGTCGGCAGCTCGACGGCGTGCTCCGGGGTGGCCGGTGCCGCCTGCAGTTCCTCGGCGTCCTTGAGGTGCGCGAGGGTCGTGCGGCGGGGGTTGGCTATGTTGCGGAACATCGTCGTCGTCTTCATCGGAGTTCGGGGTCCTCGGTTCGATCTATGGGTGTCGGTTGTCGCATGCACCAACCCTGGCGCCAACCCTTTAAGGGGCAAGGCTAAACATCTGAATCCCCCGGCGAACCAGGAAGTAATGGCCACGGCTATGTGAGTTTGCTCACCCTTGACCCGACATTACCGACATCATGGACAGGCAACTTCACCCCCCGAAACGGACATTGCGCCACTGAATGCGCCATTCCGCTCCTGATCATCTCGACTGGGACACCTTGACAGCCCCGTTGTTTGGATGGAGTAAGTCCGGTTTCTACCGAATGCGGTCGCACATCGTGTAGCCCGTCTGTCACAAGCCGTAACCGACTCTCCGGGCCGACACTCGCACCTTGTTGGAGATCCTCCACTGTGCTGGAATTCGCGGGACCGCCGCGGGAATCAGCCGGCGCGCAGGTGGCGCGACACCGCGCCGAGCGCGGTGGCAAAGAGAGGAAGACGCGCCGGTCACCGACGACCACCATGGGGCGGCAAGTGCCCCACGACTCGACACCGTCCCACCGGTCACCCGGCGGGACGCCTGGTCCAGAGGTTGCGACGCTAGTGCAGGGACGATTCAAGAGGGATGGCAGCGCTGCGGCGGAGCAGGAGCCGCGCGGCGGGACCGACCGTGGCTCCTCGCCCCAGCACGCCCAGAACCGCGGGCCGGCTGTCGAAGGCGCAGGCCCCGACACCTCCGCCGCGGTGAAGGCGAAGGGCCGTGGGAAGTCCGTGAAGGCCAGGGTCAAGGCGAAAGCCGGATCCCCCGTGCCTGCCGGACCGGCTGAGCAGGACGAGGCGATACCGAAGGCCCCGAACGGGCCCGGTTCTCGTCTCGCCATGCAGAACTGGCGCATCAGCACGCGACTGGTGTCGCTGCTGACCCTGCCGGTCGTCGCCGCCACCACGCTCGGTGGTTTCCGCATCAACGACTCGCTCAACGACATCGCGCAGCTGGAGCACATGCAGCTGCTGACGACGATGACGCGACAGGCCACCAACCTGGCCGCCATGCTCCAGGAGGAGCGCGACCTCTCCGCAGGTCCGCTCTCCCTCTCCAGGGGCAAGACGACCAGCAGTGTCGACGTCGTCCGTCAGCAGACGGACACCGCTGCCAAGGCCTTCGCCGCCGCGACCGACAAGGTCGACAGCACGGGCGCGAAGGACGACACGCTCAGGTCGATCCGTAACAACGTCCTGCAGATCGGCCGTCAGCTCACCAACATCGAGACGATCCGCACCCGGGCGTACGTCAACGGCGCCCAGCAGACCGTCAGTGAGTACAACGCGGTCATCGTCTCGCTGCTCTCGCTCTCCCAGGACATGGCGCAGGCCACCTCCAACCCGGAGATGATCAAGCGTACCCGTGCCCTGGCCGCGTTCTCCGCCGCCAAGGAGTACGCCTCCATCCAGCGCGCGATCATCGCCGCCTCGCTCCCCGACACCAACGAGCGCCAGGGTGAGCTGAAGGAGAACGACCGGCTCTACGCCCTCTCCGCCCAGAAGGGCGAGCAGCAGGCGAAGACGACCTTCGGACTCGTCTACCAGGGCCGGACCGAGGAGCTCCTCGCGGGTCTGGGTGACAGCAACTCCGAGATCTCCACCGCCGACGGCTACTCCCGCCGCGTCCTGGCCAGCCAGGACGCGTTCCTCCGGGAGAAGAACCGCTCCTGGCTCGACTGGTACGACGCCGACGGCACCAAGCTCCAGGCCATGAAGGTCATCGAGCTGACCCTGCTTGAGGAGATGGAGCAGAAGGCCCGTGAGCTGAAGAACGAGGCCCAGCAGGACGCCATCATCAACGGTGCCCTGATCCTCCTCGTCCTCGGTGTCTCCCTCGTCGGCGCCTTCGTCATGGCCCGCTCGATGATCCGCTCGCTGCGCCGCCTGCAGGACACCGCGACGCGCGTCGCGCAGGACCGGCTGCCCGAGCTCGTCAAGCAGCTCTCCGAGTCCGACCCGCAGGACGTGGACACGTCCGTGGAGTCGGTCGGTGTGCACACCCGCGACGAGATCGGCCAGGTGGCCGCGGCATTCGACGACGTGCACCGCGAGGCCGTCCGGCTCGCCGCCGAGCAGGCCCTCCTGCGAGGCAACGTCAACGCGATGTTCACCAACCTCTCGCGCCGCTCGCAGGGCCTCATCCAGCGTCAGCTCTCGCTCATCTCCGAACTGGAGTCGCGCGAGGCCGACCCGGACCAGCTGTCCTCGCTCTTCAAGCTCGACCACCTCGCGACCCGCATGCGCCGTAACGGCGAAAACCTCCTCGTCCTCGCGGGCGAGGAGCCGGGCCGCCGGTGGACCCGCCCCGTCCCGCTGGTCGACGTGCTCCGTGCCGCCGCCTCCGAGGTGGAGCAGTACGAGCGTGTCGAGCTGGCCTCGGTGCCCGGCACCGATGTCGCCGGCCGCGTGGTCAACGACCTCGTGCACGTCCTCGCCGAGCTGCTGGAGAACGCCACCTCGTTCTCCTCCCCGCAGACCAAGGTCAAGGTCACCGGTCACGCACTGCCCGACGGCCGCGTGCTCGTCGAGATCCACGACACCGGTATCGGCCTCTCCCCCGAGGACCTCGCCGCGATCAACGAGCGACTCGCGTCGCCGCCGACCGTGGACGTCTCCGTCTCCCGCCGCATGGGCCTGTTCGTGGTCGGCCGCCTGTCCCTGCGACACGGCATCCGGATCCAGCTGCGCCCCTCCGACTCGGGTGGTACGACGGCCCTCGTCATGCTGCCGGTGGACGTCGCCCAGGGCGGCAAGAAGCCGGCTCCGATGCCGGGCCAGGGTGGTCAGGGCGGCCCCGGCGGCGCTCCGGGTGCTCCCGGTGCGCAGGGTGCCGTGGGCGGTCCGGCCGCACGTCCGTCCGTGGGCTCGGGCCCGCAGCGCGGTCAGGTCGCCGGTGGCGGCCAGCGCGCCGCTCTGCCGGGCCGCGACGGCGCCGGCCAGCGTCCCCAGGGCCCGCAGGGTGGTCGCCCGCAGCAGGGTGGTCCCGGTGGCCGTCCGCAGCAGGGTCCGACCACCGCGGGTCAGGGCCAGGGTGCCTTCGGTTCCGGTGCGCCGCTGCCGGCCCGCGGTCCGGTCGCCAGTGCCGGATTCGGCGGTGGCCCGCAGGCCCGTCCGGCGTCCGGTCCGACCGGATACCCGCAGGGCAACGGCTTCGAGCGACCCCAGCAACCTCAGCAGCCTCAGCAGCCTCAGCAACAGCAGCAGCAGTCCCAGCAGCCGGCCCCGCCCGCGCCGCCGGCTCCGAACGGACCCCGGCCGCAGCTGCCGCCGCGCGGTGGCGCTCCTCGTGCGGAGCTCCCCGGCCCGCAGACCACCAGCTGGGGCAGCGACCAGGCGCGCGGCCACGACGAGCTGTCGGGCCCCGGCTCGACGGCCGAGTTCGCCCGCCCGGACTTCAACGCCCCGATGCCCCAGGCGGACGGCGGCAACAGCACGACCGGACAGTTCGAGCGTCCGGACGTGCGGGGCCCCATGAACCCGTCCACCACCGGACAGTTCGAGCGCCCGGGCTACCAGCCCCAGCGTCCCGGCGGCCCCGGTGTCGGCGGCTACGCCCCGCAGCAGCCCCAGGCTCAGGCTCCGCAGGCCGGCAACGGGTACGCACCCGCACCGCCCGCGCGCCCCGAGACCCCGCGGCTGCCGCAGGCCCACCGGCCTGAGGCACTGCCCCCGGCCCAGAGCTCCGGCGACGCCCGCAGCCCGATCTTCGACACCCTGGAGTCGAACTGGTTCCGCGAGGAGGGGCAGCAGCCCCCCGCGCAGGGACCGGGCACGGCGATCCCCCAGCAGGGCCAGCAGTCCGCTCCGGCGGCTCCGCAGCAGCAGCCGCTGCCGCAGCGCGGCCAGGAGCAGGCGGCCGAGTCCGCCGTCACGGCGACCGGCGCCACGCCGACCGTCAGCTGGCGGTCCTCGCCGAACGACGAGCTGATGCGGCAGGCCGAACGCGTGCGTCAGCCCGCCGCAGGCGGCATCACGACCTCGGGGCTGCCCCGCCGGGTCCCGCGGGCGAACCTCGTGGCCGGCACCGCGCAGCAGCAGACCGAGGCGCAGGCGGGTCCCCAGGTCTCGCGGGCGCCGGACGACGTCCGCGGCCGTCTGACCAACCTCCGACGCGGTATCCAGCAGGGCCGTCAGGCCGGCAACAACGGACCGGCGACCGGCAGTTACCACATCGACCCCACTTACCAGCAGGAGCGTTAGTTGAGTTCGATGAGCCAGGCGGCACAGAACCTGAACTGGTTGATCACCAACTTCGTGGACAACACCCCCGGGGTGTCCCACACGGTGGTGGTCTCCGCCGACGGACTCCTTCTGGCGATGTCCGAAGGATTCCCCCGCGACCGCGCCGATCAGCTGGCGGCCGTGGCCTCCGGACTGACCTCGCTGACCGCCGGTGCCTCCCGTATCTTCGAGGGCGGCGCCGTCAACCAGACCGTGGTCGAGATGGACCGGGGTTTCCTCTTCCTCATGTCCGTCTCGGACGGATCCTCGCTGGCCGTACTGGCGCACCCCGAGTGCGACATCGGCCTCGTGGGCTACGAGATGGCTCTTCTGGTGGATCGCGCGGGCAGTGTCCTGACCCCGGACCTGCGCGCCGAACTCCAGGGAAGTCTGCTCGGCTGACTTCCCACTCTCCCGGCCGGACGGTACTACCGGCCGGGAGATCGGGGCCCCGCCCCGGAATCCAGTACGCCCGCCAGGCCGTCATCCCGTTCCCCCCACCGGCCGCCCCGTAAGACGGCACGCTGACCACTGCTGTCCAGCCCGGAGGATCAATGACCCCGCCCCCCGCCTACTCCGATTCGTACGGAGACTCGTACTCGGAAGGCGATCAGCCGCTGGTGCGTCCGTACGCGATGACCGGCGGCCGGACCCGGCCCCGCTACCAGCTCGCCATCGAGGCGCTGGTCAGCACCACCGCCGATCCGATGCACCTGTCCGGCCTGCTCCCGGAGCACCAGCGCATCTGCACGCTGTGCCGCGAGGTCAAGTCGGTCGCCGAGGTCTCCGCACTGCTGTCGATGCCGCTCGGTGTCGCCCGGATCCTCGTCGCCGACCTGGCGGAGGCCGGAATGGTGGCCATCCACCAGCCGGGCAATGGAGAGGCCGGCGGCACGCCGGATGTAACGCTGCTCGAAAGGGTGCTCAGTGGCCTTCGGAACATCTAGCGGAGCGGCTCCAGCTCGCTCCACCACCTCCGCGAAGATCGTGGTGGCGGGCGGCTTCGGCGTGGGCAAGACCACGTTCGTCGGAGCCGTCTCCGAGATCAACCCGCTGCGCACCGAAGCCGTGATGACCAGCGCCTCGGCCGGGATCGACGACCTCACCCACACCGGTGACAAGACGACCACCACCGTCGCCATGGACTTCGGCCGCATCACGCTCGACCAGGACCTGATCCTGTACCTCTTCGGTACCCCGGGCCAGGACCGCTTCTGGTTCATGTGGGACGACCTGGTCCGCGGCGCCATCGGCGCGATCGTGCTCGTCGACACGCGCCGGCTCGCCGACTGCTTCCCCGCCGTCGACTACTTCGAGAACAGCGGCCTGCCGTTCGTCGTGGCCCTCAACGGCTTCGAGGGGCACCAGCCCTACACGCCGGAGGAAGTCCGCGAGGCCCTGCAGATCGGCCCCGGTGCTCCGATCATCACCACCGACGCCCGCCACCGCGCGGACGCCAAGAGCGCGCTCATCACGCTCGTCGAGCACGCCCTCATGGCGCGGCTCAAGTAACACGGTTTCAGTTGTGGTGCGGGAGGGGCGGGCTGTGTCTTACGACACGGCCCGCCCCTGTCGTTCATAACGTTTCGACAGTGAATTGCAGCCATTTGGCAACGGGGTGCGGTCGTCTGGTGCCACTGCGCGCACAACTGCCCCCATTTTTGCCGCAGGACGCTCTTTATATCCGATTTATGTAGGGCATAAGCTTCTGGGTACGGCCGGATTCAACTGTTTGGAACACGGCCGTTAACCGTGCTGGAATTCAACGAACTAGCTAGTAGCACCGCCGAGAGGTTGTTGGTCGAGTGAGGCGAAGCATCGCAAGCCCCGCGGATGAACCCGCGCGCGGCAACTTCACCCCGCCGCCGCGAGCGGCCGCGTCGCCCGTCGACGTGCCCGTGGACCCGCCCGCGAGCAGCGGGAGCAGCAGCAGGTTCTCGCCCCGCAACTGGCGTGTGCCGACCCGTCTGAACGCCATCCTGCTCGTGCCGGCCCTCGTGGGTCTGGTCATGGGCGGCTTCCAGGTGAAGGGCTCCATCGACACCTGGAACGAGGCCAAGGACGCCGAGAACATAGCCATGGTCGTCCAGGCGGCCTCGGGCTACAGCCAGGCACTGCTCAACGAGCGTGACCTGACCGCCGAGCCCCTCCTGAACGGCCAGACGAAGGACCCGAAGGTCCTCAAGGCCTACGCGGACACCGCAGCGGCCAAGGAGAAGTTCGACAAGGCCGTCAAGGACATGCCGAAGAACCTCGGCCTGGAGCGGCGCCTGGACCTCTTCCGCGCGGAGGAGCCCAAGCTCGAGGCCGTACGCGAGAAGGCGTACGTGGCGGCCTTGGAAAGCCCCAAGAAGAATCTGCCCACCACGGCCGGCCCCATCCCGACCGAAGAGGGCTATGTGCTGGTCCAGCACTACCTCATGCAGTTCGCGAACGAGCTCGGTCTCGGCACCGGCAACGTGACCTCGTACGGCCGCATGGTCTACGCGATCCAGCTGGCCAAGGCGGCGAACTCGCTGCAGCGCGCCGTCGGTACGCACCTGCTGGTGCGCCCGAGCACCGACGAGAACACCCGCAAGGCTCAGCTCGTCGCCTTCTCCTCCTACGCCTACCTCGAAGAAATCGCCATCGGCGAGTACGTCGCGGCGGGTACCGAGGACGACGTGAACCGCCTCAAGGCGGTCATGGCCAAGAAGTCCGAGGACGGCAAGGCCAAGATCGCCGACGCGAAGCACCAGGCCGAGCAGGCCGGTGTCCGCTTCACACCCCCGCCGACGATCAACGACTCCGCGCTCGCCGGCATGACCGACGCGATCGCCAACAGCGAGAGCAAGAAGAAGCTCTCCGAGACCGGGGCGACCCCCGCGTTCTGGCAGGCCGCCGCCACCGCGAAGTTCGACGGTTACGACGAGGTCGAGAAGGAACTCCTCGACAAGGCCGTCAAGGACGCCGTCGCGGTCTCCGACGACGCCCGCACCGACGCCATCGTCAACGGCGCCATCGTGGTCGTGGCCCTGCTCGCCGCCTTCATCCTCGCCGGCATGATGGCCCGCCAGATGGGCCGCGCGATGGCCCGCCTGCGCAGCGCCGCCTTCGACATCGCCGAGCAGCGCCTGCCGATGCTCGTCGACCAGCTCTCGCGCACCGATCCCGGCAAGGTGGACACCCGTGTCCACCCGATCCCCATCGACTCCCAGGACGAGATCGGCGAGGTCGCCCGCGCCTTCGACCAGGTCCACCGGGAAGCGGTACGGCTCGCGGCCGAGCAGGCGCTCCTGCGAGGGAACGTCAACGCGATCTTCACGAACCTCTCCATGCGCAACCAGTCGCTGATCGAGGGCCAGCTGACCCTCATCACCGACCTGGAGAACAACGAGGCCGACCCGGACCAGCTGGAGAACCTCTTCCGCCTGGACCACCTGGCCACCCGTATGCGCCGCAACGGCGAGAACCTCCTCATCCTCGCGGGCGAGGAGCCGGGCCGCCGCTGGGACCAGCCGGTCCCGCTCGTCGACGTGCTGCGCGCCGCCTCCTCCGAGGTGGAGCAGTACGAGCGCATCGAGCTCTCCGGCGTCTCGGAGGCCGAGATCCACGGCCAGGCCGTGACCGACCTCGTGCACCTGCTCGCCGAGCTCCTGGAGAACGCCACCACGTTCTCCTCCCCGCAGACCAAGGTCCGCGTGAACGCCACGCGTCTGCCCGACGGCCGCGTGATGGTCGAGATCCACGACAAGGGCATCGGCCTCACCGCCGAGGACTTCGCGGACATCAACCACAAGCTGGCCAACCCGCCGACCGTGGACGCCGCGATCTCGCAGCGCATGGGTCTGTTCGTGGTCGGCCGGCTGGCGGACCGCCACAGCATCCGCGTCCAGCTGCGCCCCTCGGGCGAGGCTGCCGGTACCACCTCGCTGGTCATGCTCCCCGACGCCATCACCCACGGTGGCGGTGGCGAGGGCATCCCTGACGACGACTTCACGGTCTCGCAGATCATCCCGGAGCAGCAGGCCCAGCAGGCCGCCCCGCTGCGCACCGCCGCCGAGCTCGGCTTCGACGACTCGCGGTACGACCAGCAGGGCCCCGACGGCCTCACCGCCGACCCGGTCGGCCGGTCCCTGGGACAGCAGGAGCGCCGGGCCGCGCTGGCGGCCCAGGTGGGTTACCCGCAGGAACAGCAGCAGTACTCCGCCCAGGAGTATCCGGAACCTCAGCCGGAGCACGGGTACCAGGAGTACCAGGGCTACGAGCAGCAGTCCGAGCAGGCCTACGACACCTCCTACGAGGCCCAGCAGGCACAGCAGGGCTACGAGGCGTACCCGCAGCAGGACTACGGCTATACGGAAGACGGTTACGCGGACCAGCAGCCGGCCACCCAGGGCTACGACAATGGTTTCGAAGCCGGGTCGGGGCAGGCCGAATGGCCCGAACAGAACACGTATCCGGCTGCCTACCAGCAGGATTACGGGACTGAATCGGAATCCCAGGCCGTCCCCGAACCGGCTCCGGAACGCGTAGGCTTCGACCGTCCGGGTGCCGCTGCCGACACCGGTCACGCGATGACCGGAGCGGGCCTGCCGCGACGCGGCAGCCAGCAGCAGTGGCCGCCCGGGAAGCAGGAAGCGGAGTCCACCGGATCCCTCTTCGAACAGCGGTCGCCGCGTCAGCAGCAGCCCGCCGAAACGGAGCGGGCGCCGGAGGGAACTGAAGGCACCGCCGCCTGGCGTTCGCGCAACGACGAACGCTGGCAGCAGGCCGGAAAGCTCCGTGAGCCGAAGGCGGGCGGGGTCACCCCGTCCGGTCTCCCTCGGCGCGTGCCCAAGGCCAACCTGGTCGAGGGCGCAGCGGAGACGACCCCGCAGGGCGGCCCCCAGGTCTCCCGCGCTCCGGAGGACGTCCGCGGCAGGTTGAGCAACCTGCGGCGCGGTGTCCAGCAGGGACGCAGCGCGGGTTCTGAGCAGTCAAGTAACAGCTATGACCAGGAGCGTTAGTGTGAGCCCGATGAGCCAGGCGGCACAGAACCTGAACTGGTTGATCACCAATTTCGTGGACAACACCCCCGGGGTGTCCCACACGGTGGTGGTCTCCGCCGACGGCCTTCTTCTGGCGATGTCCGACGGGTTTCCGCGCGACCGCGCCGATCAGCTGGCGGCCGTGGCCTCCGGACTGACCTCGCTGACCGCCGGTGCCTCTCGCATCTTCGAGGGCGGCGCCGTCAACCAGACCGTGGTCGAGATGGACCGGGGATTCCTTTTCCTCATGTCCGTCTCGGACGGTTCGTCCCTCGCGGTGCTCGCGCACCCGGAGTGCGACATCGGCCTCGTGGGCTACGAGATGGCCCTTCTGGTGGATCGCGCGGGCAGTGTCCTCACCCCGGATCTGCGCGCCGAGCTGCAAGGAAGTCTTCTCAACTAGCAGACAGGCAGTGCGTTTCGCGCCATCGCACCATAGGGTGCGGTGGCGCGGTTCCACAGGGAGTACTGCGTACTTGGAGTCGGAGGAGGAAACGTGACAACACCCGGAGGACATCCTTATGGCGGCGCGCAGCAGCCGCAGGGTGGGCACGACCAGAACCGCTTCAACTTTCCCTCCGCACCGAGCCGGCCCGTGCCGGAGCAGAACCCCTACCAGCAGCAGCCGTACGGACAGCCCCAGCAGCCCCAGTACCAGATGCCTCAGCAGCAGCCTCCGCGCGCCGCGCGGCAGCCGGCGCCGAAGGCCCACAACCCGCTGGTGCGCCCGTACGCGATGACCGGCGGCCGTACTCGGCCGCGCTACCAGCTCGCCATCGAGGCGCTGGTCAGTACCACGGCGGATCCCGCGCGTCTGCAAGGGCAGTTGCCCGAGCACCAGCGCATCTGCCGCCTGTGCCAGGAGATCAAATCCGTCGCGGAGATCTCGGCACTTCTCTCCATTCCTCTTGGTGTCGCCCGCATCCTCGTCGCCGACCTGGCGGAGGCGGGCCTTGTCGCCATTCACCAGCCCGGCGGCGACGAGTCTGCCGGTGGCCAGCCAGATGTGACACTGCTCGAAAGGGTGCTCAGTGGACTTCGCAAGCTCTAACGGCGGAGCGGCTCCTGCTCGCTCCACCACCTCCGCGAAGATCGTGGTGGCGGGCGGCTTCGGCGTGGGCAAGACCACGTTCGTCGGCGCGGTCTCCGAGATCAACCCGCTGCGCACCGAAGCCGTGATGACCAGCGCCTCGGCCGGGATCGACGACCTCACCCACACCGGTGACAAGACGACCACCACCGTCGCCATGGACTTCGGCCGCATCACGCTCGACCAGGACCTGATCCTGTACCTCTTCGGTACCCCGGGCCAGGACCGCTTCTGGTTCATGTGGGACGACCTGGTCCGCGGCGCCATCGGCGCCGTCGTGCTCGTCGACACGCGCCGCCTCGCCGACTGCTTCCCCGCCGTCGACTACTTCGAGAACAGCGGCCTGCCGTTCGTCGTGGCCCTCAACGGCTTCGACGGGAACCAGGCCTACACGCCGGAGGAAGTCCGCGAGGCCCTGCAGATCGGCCCGGACGCCCCGATCATCACCACCGACGCCCGCCACCGCGCGGACGCCAAGAGCGCGCTCATCACGCTCGTCGAGCACGCTCTCATGGCGCGCCTGCGGTAGCAGCCCTGCCGTACCCGACAGGCCCCCGTGTCACACGACGCGGGGGCCTTCGCCATGGGGCGGTTCCTGCGTCTCCCCAGGGCCCCGCACGCGTACGGCGCCCCTGGACGGGTACGCGGAAGGCCCCGCACCCTGGACGGGTGCGGGGCCTTCCGGGCTCGGGAACTCAGCCCTGCCAGCTGTGCGGGGCGCGGAAGCCGGGCGTGCGCTCCAGGCGGCGCCAGCCGGCCTGGCCGGGCACGCGCACCGGGCTCTCCTCGGGCGTGGAGGCGGCGCGGGCGAGGAGGATGGCGGTGATGGCGGCGAGTTCCTCGGGCCGGGCGTTGCCCTTTTCGACCTTCAGGAGGGTGTCGGCGGT